>JBEVNN010000288.1:0-8015 GCA_040508095.1 Gaiellaceae bacterium | reverse complement strand
GAGCGTGAGCGCGGCGGCGACTTCGAGGATGGAGGCGCTCCGGCCGCTGGCGACATTCACCGCGCGGCCGTCGGCGCCGTCGCGTTCCAGTGCGAGCCGGCACGCGCGCGCGACGTCGCGCACGTGGACGAAGTCGCGCCGCTGGGCGCCGTCCTCATAGATCACCGGCGCCCGCCCGTTCAGCAGGCGCGAGGCGAAGATCGCGAGCGCACCGGTGTACGGGTTCGAGAGCGCCTGCCGGGGCCCGTAGACGTTGAAAAAGCGCAGCGCCACGGCCGGGACGTCGTACGCGGCGCCGTACAGCAGGCACAGCCGCTCCTGGTCGTACTTCGTCAGCGCGTAGACCGAGGCGAGCGCCGGCTCCTTCGTCTCGGGAGTCGGGACCGGGGTCAGCTCCTCGCCGTTCCGCCCACGCGGGTCCCACTCGCCGCGCTCGAGTTGCTCGCGCGTGCGTTCGACGGCCGGCGCGGGCTCGTAGGCGCCCTCGCCGTAGATGCTCATGCTGGAGGCGACGAGCACCTTGCGCACCGGGTGCTCGAGCAGCGCCTCGAGGAGCACGGCGGTGCCGGACGTGTTCGCAGCGGCGTACTCCACGAGCTGGTACATGCTCTGGCCGACGCCCACCCGGGCCGCCAGGTGGACGACCGAGTCGACACCGTCCAGGGCGCGTCGGACCGCGTCGGGATCGCGCAGGTCCCCGGAGACGAGCTCGATCTCCTCGGCGAGGTAGGCGGGCCGCTGCGCGTCCCCGTGCACCTGCTCGACGAGGCTGTCGAGAGAGCGGACGCGGTAGCCGGATCGCAGCAGCTCGTCGCCGAGGTGGGACCCGATGAAGCCGGCACCGCCGGTGATCAGGACGCGCTCCATTGTTAGTGCCCTCCAGCCAATGCACGTACAGCATCACCTGAAGGGGCACTAGGGCGCAAAGCGTGTCAGAAGCAGGACGAGCGCGAGGTTGGCGGCGAAGCCGAGCCCGGCGAGCACCGGCGACCGAAGCACGCGCGGCCCGTCGGCGACGGCCCAGAAGATCGGGAACGCGAACAGGCTCTGGCGGCCGAAGCTCTGGATCGTCCCGGAGAGGATCAGCAGCACGACGACGACAGTCGAGTAGGCAGCCCACGGGTGGTAGCGAGGGCCCAGCCGCCAGAGCACGACCAGCAGCGGCAGGACGAGCGCGGCGCGCGCGCTGTCGACGAAGCCCTGGAGGCTGCTGGTAGCGGCCAGCAACAGCGGCACCGCACAGACGTACGCGCCGACCACCGTCGGCCACAGGCCGTAGCGTCGCCACGCGATGACGAGGGCGGCCGCGGCCGCGAGCGCGAGCGGCCCGATCACGACGCCGTGTCGCTCGAGCACGCCGCCGAGGTGGTCGGCCCACGTGCCGAGGCCGCTCGGGCCCTTGCGGCCCCAGAGCCGCTGCGCGTCGAAGAACGCGGTCGCATCGTCGCTGCGGTCCCAGGAGTAGGCCTCGACGCCCGCAGCCGCGGCGACCGGCAGGGCGGCGCCGACCCAGGCCCAGGGGCCGCGGCCGCGAGCCAGCCAGGCGAGCGGCAGCCCGATCAGGACGCCGTTCGGGCGCGCGAATGCGGCGACGGCGCCGACGGCACCGGCGAGGAGCGGCCTGTCGCGTAGGGCGAGAGCCGCTGCCCACGCGGCCGCCGCCAGCGCGAGGCCGTCCGGATAGGCGATCGCGAGCGCGAACGACCCAGGCCAGCAGGCCAGCGCGAGCGCGCTCGTCAGCGGTGAGCCCGTTCGACCTGCCGCCACGCCCAGGAAGGCGACGAGGCTCGCACCCCACGCGAGCGCGGCGGCGAGAACCGGCTCCCAGTGGACGCCTACCCAGGAGAGAGCGAGCGGCCAGAGCGGAAAGAACGCGTACTGCCGGCCGCCCAGGCCGTCCGGGTAGCCGTCCCGCGCGATGTTGACGTACCAGTTGTAGTCCCAGGCATAGAGCGGCCAGAGACCGTCGTGCAGGATCCAGCCCGGCTGGTGGACGTAGGCGCCCGCCGCTAGGCCGATTGCGAGCGTGACCAGGACTGCCCCGAGCCACGCCGCCCAGACGAGCGAAATGCGAACCGCGTCGCGCCTAGACACGACGCGAGCTTAAGGCGCCGACTCGGCGGCGCCGACCAGAAGAGGGCGTGCGGGCTTTGCCCGTGCGCCCGCTCAGGCTAAGCGGCGGAGACCTCTTCCGAGCCGAGCTGCTTCTGCCACCACTCGGACTCGCGGCGCTGGATCTCGGTCTGCGCCTTCGCGACGTATGCAGCCAGCTCTCGCTCCTGGTTCGCGAGCCGCGCCTCGAGCTCGGCCAGCACGTGTTCGCGCTCCTCGAGCTTGTCGGTGCGGATCTCCACGTCGGCCGTGAGCTGGGCCTCGCGCAGGTCGAGCTCGTGCTCGCGGTCGTCGAGGTCCTTGTGCCGGTCGTGCAGGTTCTCCTCGAGGTCGCCCAGGCGAGCTTCCTTGCGATCGGAACGCTTCTTGTGGGACTCCGAGATGGACTCGAAGTTCTGGACTTCGGCCTCGCGGGCGGCCAGCTCCTTTTCGCGCTCCTCCAGCCGCGCCGTCCACTCGTCGAGGTCGCGGCCCCGGTTCGCGTCGCGCTCGGCATGGGCGATCGAGGCCTGTAGCCGGTTCAGCTCCGCCTCCTTGGCGGCCAGGTCGAGCTCGCGCCGGTCGAGCTCGGCCGTGCGCTCCACGGCCTCGTGAGCGACTCTGCCCTTGTCGGCCAGCTCGCGCTCGAACCGGTCGGCGTCTCCGCGCAGCTTCTCCTGCTGGAGGAGGACGTCGGCCTCGCGCTCGCCGATCGCCTCGTCGCGGGCGGCGACGCGCGCCGCCTCCTTCTTGTGGTCGTTCTCGCGCGCCGACAGCTTGCGCTCTCGCTCCGAGAGCTCCTTGTCGCGCGTGCGCCACTCGTTCTCGCGCTTCGCGAGCGCCCGCTCGCGGCCGTCGAGCCTGGCCGTGCCGGCCTGCTCCTGCGTTGCGACCTCGCTCTCCTTCTTCGTCAGCTTCCGCTCGCGCTCGTCGAGCGCGGCCCGCGCCCGCTGGAGCTCCCCGGCCGCCTTCTCGCGCTCCCGGTCGCTCGACTGCAGCTCCCGCAGCCGCCTCTCCGCGGCCTCCTGCTGCTCGACCGTGAGGGACTGCTCGGCTGCCAGCTCGGCCTGGAGGTCGGCGACGCGTGCGTGCTCGGCCTCGATCGCTTCGCGCTGGTCGCGAACCCGCCGCTCGCGCTCCTCGAGCTCGACCTCGAACTCGGCCAGCTTCGCCTCGCGCTCGTCGAGGGTCGTCGCCCGGTGAGCGAGCTCCTTCTCCGAGCCGACGCTCTGGTCGTAGGCCTCGTCGCGCCTTTCCAGCTGCTCGCGTAGCGAAGCCTCGCGCGCGTGCGCTGCCTGGAGCTCCACCCGCAGCTCCTCGAACTCGGGGTTGACGCCCTCGACGGCGTCGCCGCTGGCCGGCCGAGCGGTCAGCTCGAAGCGCAGCTCGACGTTCGTCGGGCCCTGCGGCTCGCCCTGTCCGTCATCACCCTCCCGCCGGCGCTGCAGCTGGGCGCGCAGGCCGGTGCCGAACCCCTTTTCGGTCTCGGCCCCCTGGTTCTCGGGTGTTTGGGACATCGTCGCCTCCGATTTCCGGTTAGAAGATCTTCGAGAGGTTGAGGAACGCCGGCCCGAGGATCACGAGGAACATGGCCGGGAAGATGAAGAGCACCGTCGGGAAGAGCATCTTGATCGGCGCCTTCATCGCCTTCTCCTCGGCTGCGGCCTGTCGCTTGAGGCGGCTGTCGGTGGCCTGCACCCGCAGGATGCGGCCGAGGGAGATGCCGAGCTGGTCGGCCTGGATGATCGACCGCACGAAGCTCGAGAGCTCCGGCGTGCCGGTGCGCTCCGCCAGCTTCTTGAGCGCGGTCTGGCGGGTCTCGCCGATCTTGATCTCGCTCAGGGTGAGCGCGAACTCGTCCGCGAGCGGGCCGTGCATGTGCTCGGTGAGCTTCGCGATAGCGCCGTCGAAGCCGAGGCCGGCCTCGACGCTGACCGCCATCAGGTCGAGCGCGTCCGGAAGCTCGGCGCGGATGTTGTCCTTGCGTGAACGCGCCTTCGCCGAGACCACGAAGTCGGGAGCGATGAAGCCGATCCCGCCCAGTGCGAGCGCGCAGAAGAGCACGCCGCCCGGGCCGGTCACGGCGCCGCCGAAGATTGCGCCGAGGAGCGCGCCGCCGACTGCGAAGCCCGACTTGAGCGCGAGGAACGTCGTCGGCCCGATCTTCCGGCCGAGGCCCGCCGCGAGCAGCTTGGCGCTGACACCTTCGGTCGTGGTCTTCGGGTGGAGCTTCAGCGTGAAGCCCGCGAGCCGGTCGCCGATCGGCACCAGCACGCGCTGGCTGAACGGCAGCTGCCGCTGGCCGAACAGCGCCTTGACCTTGCCGTAGTTCGCCGCGCGGCTGATCGAGGACCTGCGCTCCCGCGCGGGCACGGTGACCGCCTCGCCGACGAGGTAAGCCGCGCCCGCGAGGCAGAAGGCTCCTAGCACGATGAGCATGAACATGGCAGTTACCCCTTGAACGAGACGAGTTTTCGAAGGATCAGCGAGCCGAACGCCATCATCATCAGGCCGACCATGATCAGCGTGTGGCCCGTGGACGTGGCGTACAGCGGGTGCATGTAGGACGGGTTCAGAAGCGTCAGTGCGAGCGCGACGAAGAAGGGCAGGCCGATCAGGACGTATGCCGAGGCGCGTCCCATCGCGGTCAGGCCCTTGATCTTGCGCGCGAACTGCTGACGCTGGCGGACGGTGTCAGCGACCATGTCGAACAGCCCGGCGAGGCTGCCGCCGACCTGGCGCTGGATCGTCACCGCGGTGATGACGAAGCCGAAGTTGTTCGAGCCGATCCGCTCGGCGGTCTCGGCCAGGGCCTCGTCCATCGGGCGGCCCAGGCGCGTATCGGTGATCACCCGGCCGAGTTCCTTGCTGGCCGGCTCCTGACCTTCGTCGACGACGGTCTGGATGCCCTGCTTGAAGCTGTGGCCCGCCTTCAACGAGGCGGCAAGCGTCACGAGCAGGTCGGGCAGCTGGTCCTCGAACGCCGCCATCCGGCGCTTGGCCTTGAAGGCGACGAACCCGTACGGGATCGCGCCGCCCACGACGAAGGCGATCAGGATCTGGAGGGACGGACGGCCGCTCAGCGCTGCGAAGACGCCGACCAGGAAGCCGCACCCAACGATCAGGTACGCGAACTCGACCGTGCGCAGCGGCAGGTCGGCCCGCTCGAGCTTCCGCTGCAGCTTCAGCCACACGCGGCGGTGCGCGAACGCCTGCTCGGTCGCCCGGAACAGCCCGGCCAGCGCGGCGAGGCGCTCGCCCTTCTGCCGCTTCCGCTGCTTCCGAGTGCCTTCGACATGCGGGGCGAGGCGGGTCTTCACCCACGACCCCTTCGCCGAGGCGAAGAGGAACCCGCACGCCGTCAACACCAGGAACGCGACGAGCATCGTCAGCACGAGCCCGCCGAACGGCGAGTAGAGCGGCGAGGGCAGCGGGCTGCCGGCCACGTCCGGAACCTGGACGTCGCCGGGAACGGTGAAGTTGGTCGAGGCAGCGCCTTCCGGGTTCAGCGATACCCGCAGGTGGAGCTGCTCCCCGGGCCGGGCGGCCGTGACGTACTCGACGCGCCAGGTGCGCTTGAGCTCACCGGCGATCGACGAGTAGACCGCCGAGAGCGAGGAGCTGGACGCCGCGGACTTGAAGCTGCCGCCGGTCTCGCTCGCCATCCGGCGCAGCGGCGCGGTGGTGGCCGAGTCGCCGCCGATCGCGATCGGGTAGACGAGCGTGGCTGCCGAGTGCGCCGTCGCGAGGGCGTTGGCCAGCGAGACCTTGCTCGAGACGTCCTTGCCGTCGGTAAGCAGGACGACCACGCGTGAGCGGCCGTCCTGGTTGCCAAGTGCGTTCGCGGACAGCTGCAGCGCGTCGTACAGCGCCGTCCCGTTGTTCTTGTCGACCGTGAGCGTGCGGAGCGCGTCGTCTGCCTCGGCGGTCGAGGCTGAGAACGGGCTCAGCTGCACCGCCCGCGAGCCGAACGCGACCACGGCGACGCGGTCGGAGGGCGACTTCGCATGCAGGAACTGCCGAGCCGCGGCGAGGGCGTCGTCGAGCTTCGCGCCCGTCATCGAGCGCGAGCGATCGATCGCGACCACGACGCTCTTCGCGGTCGCGAGGTTCACGGCGTGCAGGCCGACGACCTGCCGGCCGTTCTCGGTCACGGTCGGCGGCGCGGAGGCGGCCGTCGGCGAGACCACGGTGACGCGCACCGTCGGGAAGCCACTCGCGTCCACGCCGCGCAACGCCAGCGAGGCATCCGCCCCGACGGGAACCGTCAGGGCGGCGACGACGGCGGCAGTGAGCAGACGGCGCGCCGTTCGGAGGCTCATTCGAACCCGCCGTAGGACGCGGCTGCGTAGTTCGGCCGGAAGGTCGAGGTGTTGCCGAAGAACGACGGCGGCAGGTTGACGCCGTTGGCCGCCATCTTCTCGAGGAACTGCGGCTTGAGGCCGGTGCACTCGAGCGGGTTGAGCAGGTTGACCGGCTTGCCCTCTCCGTCATCGCCCTCCTCGGGCGGCTTCGCGACGAAGACGTCCTGGAGGGTGATCACGTCCGACTCCATCCGCAGCACCTCGGTGATGTGCGTGATGCGGCGCGAGCCGTCGACGAGACGCGAGATCTGCACCAGCAGGTCGAACGCACTGGAGATCTGCTCGCGGATCGCGCGGTGCGGCAGCTCCACGCCGGCCGTCATGACCAGCGTCTCGAGCCGCGAGAGCGCGTCGCGCGGAGAGTTCGCGTGGATCGTCGTGAGCGAGCCCTCGTGGCCCGTGTTCATCGCCTGGAGCATGTCCAGGGTCTCGGCGCCGCGGACCTCGCCGACGATGATCCGGTCGGGGCGCATGCGCAAGGAGTTGCGGACGAGCTCGCGGATCCGGATTTCGCCCTCGCCCTCGATGTTGGGCGGGCGCGACTCGAGCGTGATCACGTGCTCCTGCTGGAGCTGGAGCTCGGCCGCGTCCTCGATCGTGACGATGCGCTCGTCGTTCGGCACGAAGGCCGAGAGCGCGTTCAGCGTCGTCGTCTTACCGGTGCCGGTACCGCCGGAGATGAGGCAGTTGAGCTTCCCGCGCACACACGCGGAGAGGAACTGCGCGGCCTCCGGCGAGACCGTGCCGAAGTTGATCAGGTCGTCCATCGTGTACGGATCGCGCGAGAACTTCCGGATGGTCATCGTCGGCCCGCGCAGCGAGAGCGGCGGGATGATCGCGTTGACGCGGCTCCCGTCGGGGAGGCGCGCGTCGACCATCGGGGAGGCCTCGTCGACACGGCGGCCGACCTGCGAGACGATCTTGTCGATGATGCGCAGCAGGTGCGCGTTGTCGACGAAGGCCGCCTCGGCGACCTCGATCTTGCCGTTCCGCTCGACGAAGACGCGGTCGTAGTTGTTGACCATCACCTCGGTCACGGAGTCGTCGCGCAGCAGCGGCTCGAGTGGCCCGTAGCCGAGGATGTCGTCCGTGATCTCGCGCGTGACCTGCCGCCGCTCCTCGCGTGTGAGGGGCGTGCGGTCGAGCGCGAGCTGCTCGGTGACGACGCGAAGCACCTTCTCCGCGAGGTCCTCGTTGGACTGCTCGGACTGGCCGGCGGCGTAGAGCTGCGGGCCGAGCTTTGCGATGCAGGCGTGGTGGATCCGGCCCTTCAGCTCGGCGTACGGGTCAGCTGGCCGGCGCTCGGGAGCCTCGGCCTGCCCACCGACGAGCACGTCGAGCTCGGGCCCGTGACCGTTGCTGGATCCGCCCTGGCGGTTGAGTCGGTCGTGAAGGCCCATGGCGCTACGCCCTCGCGAGGGTCGCCATGAACTTCTTCTTCTGCTTCGCCACGGCCTGGGCGGCGACGAGCTCCTTCGCCATCGCGCGGATGGCCTTGGAGAACTCCGCCTTCGGGTCGGAGACGACGGCCGGGTTCCCGCGGTTGACGGCGAGCGGGAC
>JBEVNN010000253.1:0-4633 GCA_040508095.1 Gaiellaceae bacterium | reverse complement strand
GCGCACCTCAGTAGGCGCGGTGTTGATTGTCCGGCTCGCGAGCGGGACCGTCTGCAGCAGGGCGGCGTGTGCCCAGGCCGAGGCCGGCAGCACCAGCGCTGCCACTGCGACGATCCCTGCGAGCGCCGCTCGCTTCACGCCACGGGCCGCCCTCGTGTCACCAGCCCGACGACCGCCAGCACCACGGCGACCCCCGCCACGACGAGCGCGATGATCGCCAGCGTCGAGCCCGAGCTGCCGCCAAGATCGGAGACTCCCTCGATCTGAGGCGCGGGCGTGTCGGAGCTCTCGGACCCGGTCCAGTCGACGACCTTCCCGTTCGAGTATGTCTGTCGCACCGGAACCGAGAACGTCCTGGACGAGTCGAGGCTGCCGTTGAAGCGGAACACGGCGTCCTCGTCAGTCGGCACCTTGCCGCCGGTCCACGTGACCTTCTGGATCACGCGTTCCTCGCCGGAGCCGCTCGCTTGCTCGGTGCGTTGCCAGCCCGGGGCGGGCTCGAACGAGTCGATCGAGAGCCCGTCGGGCACCGTCAGCTCGATCTCGGTCGTCGTCGAGCCTTCCTCCTCGGTCGGGACGGACAGGGTGAACTGCTGGTCCACCTTCGCCTTGGCGACGGGTGGGCTCATGATCGCGTGCCCGAACGCGGGACTGGCGAGCACGAGCGTGACTGCGGCCGCCGCAGCGGCAAGCAGTGCGGTTCTCATCGGTCTCCTTTCGCTTGCTGGGTCCGGGTCAGACCGGCAGCGGAGGCGCCCGGGGGCGCGGGCGCGCCGAGCGGAGACTGCCCACCCTTACGGCAGTCGCTGCGAAGTGGAGCGGAAGTGGATGCAGGATGAGCCGACGGCGGCACAGCTCGCGGGCCACGGCTCGCATCCACGCGAGCACGTGCCCGGCTGCCTCGGCTAGCGCGGCAGCGAGCAGGGCGAGCGCGGCGAGGATCGGGATCGCGTTCCGGTGAACCGGCCCGACGAGGCAGAAGAGCCCGTGCCAGCCGAGCCCCGCGCGCCAGTGCAGGTACGACTCGAAGTAGGCGAAGGCGAGCGCGCTCGAGACGTAGAGCGCGACGGCGCGGAGAGCCAGCCGCCGCAGCCGCAGCGACGGCGCCACGCGCTCGGGGCGGAGCCGTGCGCGCTCGTGGACGCCGAGCGATGCAAGCCAGACGACGAGGATCGACACCGTTGCAGCGACGCCGAGCGAGACGAGCGCGACGGTGACGAGGCTCGGGCCGCCGGCGGAGCGCTCCAGCACGCGGGCGAGCGGGCTCGGCGCGACCGCATAGGCGAGCGCGCGCGCGCAGAGCACGAGCAGCGCAACCACGGCGGGCCAGAGCAGAAGGCGGGCTTTCACCGAACCTTCAGGGTAAACGGCGCCGACACCACGTGGCCGCGGTCACGGAACTGGAGGAAGAGCCGCCAGGTGCCCGCGATCGGGAGCAGCACGCCGACGTTCAGCTTGCCAGGGCCGAGTGGGCGGCCGACCACCCTCGCCCCGCCGAGGACGCTCGTGCAGCCCGGTGTGTCCGGGCCGCAGACGTGCGTGTGGAAGTAGTCGAGCGAGTTGGCGCGGAAGAAGATCGCGTGCGCGAGCGCTCCGAACCAGGGCTTGAAGCGCACCGGCTTGCCGGAGGGATCGCGCACGTTCACCGCGAGTGTCGCCGCCTGGATGGCGTGCAGACTCTTCGGGGCGCGCAGGGTGATCGTGTAGCCGTCCACCGTCTGGGTCGACCGGAACGGGGGCAGCGGCTGCGGCCGATAGGTGCCGGCAACCCGGACGTCGTCGTGGAGCTGGAAGTTGCGAGGCATGTTCTTCCCGGCCGGGTAGGCGTCGACCAGCACCCGGTACGGCCCGGGGGTCGGGAAGTCGATCGTCTCGCTGACGCGGCCGTCGGCACCGATCGGCGGGTGCTTGTGGATGATCGTGCCGAGGTCGCGGCGGACGACGATCAGGTGAACGCCGGTGTGAGGGCCGGGGCCGCGGCGGTACTGCGTCAGCGGCTCTCCCGACGGCTGGCGGATCGTGAACGAGATCGTCGCCGGGCCCGGGCGAGCGACCCGGGCCGGCGTGAAGCCCGCCAGCGAGAACGTCCGTGCGGGCGCCACCGTCGGCGCGCTCGGCCGAGATGAGGACGAGCAGCCGGCGAGGACGACGAGCGCGCAGGACAGGAGCAGGGAGCGCCTCATCTGCAGGCAGGATCACGACGGGTAGGAGGGCGTGTCAACCGTTACCCTGACCTGCGGTGCTCCTCGCGCACGCGTCAAGCTCCTGGGAGGCGCCGCCCTCGGTCCTGTTCGGCGCGGCGCTCGCGGCCGTGCTGTTCGCGCAGGCGTTCGTGCGGCTGCGCCGCCGCCGGCCCGACCATGCGCCCTGGAGCCGCGCCGTGCTGTTCGCCGCGGGGCTCGCGCTGCTGGTGCTGCCGCTCGTCTCGCCGCTCGATCACATCGGCGACGAGGAGCTGCTCTCCGCGCACATGCTGCAGCATGTCCTGATCGGCGACGCAGGCCCCGCGCTGATCGTCGTCGCCGTCCGCGGGCCGCTGCTCTTCTTCCTGCTGCCGCCGCCGATCCTGCGGCTGCTGGCCGGCTTCGAGCCGCTCCGTGCCTTCCTCTCGGCGCTGTTGATCCCGCTGGTCAGCCTCGGGATCTGGGCGGTCGCGTTCCTCGCCTGGCACGTCCCGGTCGCCTATGACTACGCGGCCGCGCATCCGCTGGTGCACGACCTCGAGCACCTGAGCTTCATCATCGCCGGGTTCCTTGCGTGGACGCAGCTCGTCGATCCCGCGCGCCACGGTCGTCTGAATCGACCGCAGCGCGTGTTCTTCGCGCTCGCGATGGTGGCGATCACGCAGCCGCTCGTCGACGCGCTGCTCTTCACGGCGCCGGCCTACGACCGTTACACCGGGGCGCACGGGATCTCGGCGCAGACCGACCAGCAGCTCGCCGGCGCGGTGATGATGGTCGAGCAGCTGCTCGCCCTCGGCGTATGCGTCGCGTTGCTGCTGAGGCCCTACCTCCGCGAGCGCCGCCGTAAGCCCGTCTTCACGTGACCGCGCCCGCCTCGACGTCCTTCAGCTTCGAGCCGCTCTTCATCGTGCTCGCGGCGGCCGGGGTCTACGGGTACGTGCGGCTCGCGCGCGCCGTCGAGCGGCCGCCGTGGTGGCGCGCGGCGCTGTTCGGGCTGGGGATCCTCCTCGTCGCCGTGCCGCTGAACTCGCCGCTGGAGACGATCGCGATCCACTACCTGCTCGTGGTGCACCTGCTGCAGAACGTGATGATCGCGGACTGGGCGCCGCCGCTCCTCGTGCTCGGCCTGACGCCGGCGATGCGTGGCGCGGTCGCGGAGCGCGGTGGGAAGTGGCTGGCCGCGGTCACGCGCCCGCGTTTCGCGCTGCCTTTCTGGCTCGCCGTCTGGTACGGCGTTCACTTGCCGCTCTTCTACGACTACGCCTTGCGGCACCCGTGGCTGCTGAACGTCGAGCACCTCCTGCTGCTCGTGGCCGGCCTGCTCTTCTGGTGGCCGGTCTTCTCCGAGCTCCCGCAGCGGCTGTCGAGCGCGCTCAAGCTCGTCTACCTCGGCGCGGCCTACGTCGGCTCGGCCTTCCTCTCGCTCGCGCTCATCTTCTCCTCGAGCGGGTTCTACGGCTTCTACGAGGCCGCGCCGCGGCTGTGGGGCCTGAGCGCCGAGAAGGACCAGAACCTGGGCGGGATCCTGATGAACGGCGAGCAGATGATCGTCTTCTTCGCCGCGCTGTCGTACTTCCTGATGCGGTTGCTCTCGGAGGAGGAAGAGGCGCAGCGCGCGCTCGAGGGCCGATGAGACGCCTTCTCCTCGTCGCGGCGGTGGCCGCGCTCGTCGCCGTCCCGGCCGCGCGGGCGAACGGCGACCCCGCGAGCGACGTTCTGATCACGAATCAGGTCTACATCGGGCCGGAGGTGCCGCTCTCGAACTCCGACCGCGACGCGTTGGTCAAGACCGTTGCGGCGGCGAACGAGCGTGGCTACCCGATCCGCGTCGCGTTGATCCCGTTCACCTCCGATCTCGGCACGGCGGTGAGCCTCTGGCGCCACCCGCGCGACTACGCGAAGTTCCTCGGCAGCGAGCTCGCGTTCGTCTACACGAAGCCGCTGCTGATCTCGATGCCGTCGGGGTTCGGCTTCTACCACGGGCGCAAGCCGACTGCGAAGGAGGAGCGCGTGCTCGCCCGGGTACGACCCGGGAAATCGCCCTCCGCCCTCGCCCAGTCGACGACACAGGCGGTGCGGAAGCTCGCCGCGGCGAACGGGGTCGAGGTGCCCGCCCAGTCGTCGGGCGGGGGGCACGACTGGCGCGACCGAGCCATCATCGCCGCGGTCGGGCTCGTGGTGGTCGGCCTGATCGCGTACGTAGCGGTGCGCCGTCTCAGCCGCGGCCGCCGCGAAGCGCAGCCCCAACAGTGACAGTCACTGTGACTGTCACTGGGGTTCAGAGGCCGAGGTGGCGGGCGATCACCATTCTCTGGACTTCGTTCGTGCCCTCGCCGATCTCCAGGATCTTCTGGTCGCGGTAGAGCCGCGCGATCGCCGACTCCTCCATGAACCCGTAGCCGCCGTGGATCTGCAGCGCCGCGTTCGCCGCGCGGTGCGACAGCTCGCCG
>JBEVNN010000238.1:0-6727 GCA_040508095.1 Gaiellaceae bacterium | reverse complement strand
GAGGGCCGCACGCCGATAGCGGAGCCCGGCCGGCGGCGGATCTACTCGAACTCCGGCTTCGAGGTGCTGGGCGAGGTCGTCGGCGCGGCGGCGGAGATGCCGTTCCCGGAGTACCTGCGGGCGGCGGTGCTCGGGCCGCTCGAGCTGCGGACGGCCGAGCTGCGGAGTTCGCCCGGCGCGGGGATGCGCGGCAGCCTCGACGATCTGGCCCGCGTCGCTGCCGAGCTGCAGCGCCCGCGCCTCGTCGCGGCGGAGACGCTGGCCGAGGCGACGTCGGTGCAGTTCCCGGGGCTGGTCGGTGTGCTGCCCGACATCGGCCGGATGGAGCCGAACGACTGGGGCCTCGGCGTCGAGCTGCGCGACCGCAAGCGGCCGCACTGGACCGGCTCGCGCAACTCCGAGCGCACGTTCGGCCACTTCGGCGGCAGCGGCACCTTCCTCTGGGTCGACCCCGAGGCCGACCTTGCGCTCGTGTGCCTGACCGACCTCGACTTCGGCCCCTGGTCGCTCGAGGCCTGGCCCGCGCTCTCGGACGCCGTTCTCGGCTCCCGCTAGGGAAGCGCCCGCATACTGCCTACCGGAGTGGCTCGCCCCAACAGAGGCCGAACCGTGGTCGCCGCGCTCGGGCTCGCCCTCGTCGCCGGCGGCTGCTCGAGCCACGCGAAGGTGACCTCGACCCGCTCTGCGCCGGAACCGCATCGGCGGCCGAAGCAGCACCGGGTGCGCCCGCGGCTGCTCGTGTCACCGCTCGGTCTCCCGCGCGTCGACTCGTCCGTCGTCCCCGGCTACGTGCTGATCGCCGACCGCGACAACAACCGGGTGCTACTCGTCTCGCCGTCGAAGAAGGTCGTCTGGCAAGACGCGACACTCCGGGGGCCCGACGACGCTTTCTTCACTCCCGGCTACCGGACGGTGATCACGAACGAGGAGTTCCACGACACGCTCGTCGAGCTGTCGCTGAAAACGCATGCGCGGGTGTGGACCTATGGCCACGGCGGCGTCCCCGGCTCCAGCCCTGGCTACCTGAACACTCCGGACGACGCCTACCGGCTGCGCTCCGGGATCACGACGGTGGCGGACATCCGGAACTGCCGCATCGTGCAGATCGACCGTGCGCGAACGGTGACGCGTGTGCTCGGCGGGAGTTGTGCGCACGACCCGCCTCGCGGCTTCGCCAGCCCGAACGGCGACACGCCGTTGCCCGACGGCGGCTTGCTCGTCACCGAGATCGGCGGCTGGATCGACCGCCTGGCCGCCGACGGGAGGCTTCTCTGGTCGGTCCGCTCGCCCGTGCCGTACCCGTCCGATGCACAACTCCTGCCGAACGGGCGAGTGCTCGTCGCCTCGTTCGCGATCCCGGGCAAGATCGTGGTCGTCGACCGCAGCGGTCGCGTGACGTGGTCGTTCGGATCCGCGAGCGGGCCGGACCGGCTGGCGAAGCCGTCGCTCGCAGTGCGCTGGCCGAACGGCCTGATCGCCGCGAACGATGACTACAACCACCGAGTGATCGTGATCGACCCGAGCACGAAGCGGATCGTCTGGCAGTACGGCCACACGGGAGTGGCAGGCACGGGGCCGGGCTACCTCGACAAACCGGACGGCATCGACCTGCTGCCCAAGACGGACCTGATCGCGGCGACGGCTCCTCCGAGACGCGCGCCGCACTAAGGCGCGCTCAGGGTCGGTCCAGGGTCATTCCGGATGGTCGTTCGCGGGTCGCCGCGCGATCCTGGCGACATGAACGAGACGACAGTCGAGCAGCCGGCGGCGAAGCGCCTCGAGCGGAGCCGGTCGGATCGCATGCTCGCCGGGGTGAGCGGGGGCCTGGCGCGCTACTTCGACATCCATCCCGCGTTCTACCGGGTCGGCTTCGTCGTCCTGACGCTGATCGGCGGCGCCGGCGTCCTGATCTACGTGGCCGCGGCTCTGGTGATCCCGGACGAGGGAGAGGAGGATTCGATCGCCGCCAAAGCGCTGCGCGAACGGCGCGACCGGCCGTGGCCGCTCGTCGGGTTGGCACTGATCGCGATCGCCGCGCTCGTGCTGCTCTCTCGGGTGAGCATCTGGCCCCGCGGTGACGCTTCCTGGATCCTTCTGCTGGTCGGCGGAATCATCGTCTTGCAGCTGAGCCACCGGCCGCGGCCGGTGGCCGCGGCGGAGCCGGCCGAGGGGACCGAACCGGCTGCGCCTGCGGCCCAGCCCAGTTCGTGGCGCTGGCCCAAGCGGATCGCGATCGGGCTTGCGACGGCGTTCGGCATTGCGCTTGCGTTCGTGCTCGTTGCGGCCGCGATCTTCGCGGCGGTCTTCCACGTTCACGTCCGCAACGGCATCGGCGACCGGACGTACGACGTGAGCGCGCTGAGCGATCTCCGCTCCGACTACAAGCTCGGGATCGGAGACCTGCGGGTCGACCTGCGCGATGTCCAGCTCCCGGCGGGCGTGACCCACCTCCGCATGCGGGTCGACGTCGGCCGGCTCGTGCTCGTGGTGCCGCGCAACGCCGCGCTGCGAGTCCGCTCCGACGCCGACGTCGGCAGCGTCGATCTGCTCGGGCGGTCCACGGACGGTCGTGAGATCGACCGGCGCGTCGACGAGGCGGGCAGGCGCGTGCTCGACCTCGATGCCCACGTCGGCGCCGGAAGTCTCCACGTCGAGCGCGCCGTACGATGAGGTCACATGGCGCCGCCTCGATTCACCCGCCCGGCTGAAGGGCGCGTGATCGCCGGGGTCTGCGCGGGGATCGCGCAGGCCCTGGCAGTCGACGTCACGCTCGTCCGGCTGGTCTTCGCGCTGCTGGCCCTCGCGGGCGGTGCGGGGATCCTGCTCTACCTCGCGCTTTGGTCGTACGGCAGCTCGACGCGACCCTGGTGGGCTCTGCTGGTCCTCGCCGCCGGGGTGCTGTTGCTACATGCCTTCGGTCTCTCGGACCGGGCCGTTGGCGGGATCGCGCTCGTGGCCACCGGCCTCGCGCTCGTCTGGCACCGGCGCGGGACGTTGCGGCCGGACTCTCCGCGCGCCTACGCCGGCCTCGCGCTCGCGGGACTCGGAGTCGTGTTGCTGCTCCAGGGCGAGGGCGGCACGACCACGCTCCTGCCGCCGGGTGCCGTCGCGGGCGCTTTGCTGCTCGTCGCCGGCCCCTGGCTCTGGCGGCTCGCCGTCGAGCGGGACGCCGAGCGCACCGCGCGGATCCGCACCGAGGAGCGCGCCGAGGTCGCAGCACGCGTGCACGACTCGGTGCTCCAGACCCTGGCGCTGATCCAACGACATGCGACCGAGCCGCGGCGCGTTGCCTCGCTCGCCCGCCGGCAGGAGCGCGAGCTGCGCGGCTGGCTCTACGAGGACCGACCGCTCGGGGACGAGCAGGCGTCCCTGGTCGCCGCGCTCTCGGCGGCGGCCGCCGAGGTCGAGGAGCTCCACGGCGTCCGCGTCGAGCTGGCGAGCGCCGGCGACTGCCCGCTCGACGAAGGCGCGCAGGCGGTCGTGCTCGCCGCGCGCGAGGCGATGGCGAACGCGGCCAGGTTCTCGGGCGTCGAGCAGGTCGACGTCTACACCGAGGCGGGCGAGGACGAGATCGCCGTCTTCGTGCGCGACCGCGGTTCCGGCTTCGACCGGGCGGCCGTTCCACCCGACCGCCGCGGGCTGGCGGAGTCGATCGAGCGGCGCCTCGAGCGGGCCGGGGGCCGTGCGACCGTCGTGGCCGCTCCCGGCGAAGGCACGGAGATCGAGCTCAGGCTTCCGCGGAGGCGACCGTGACGCCGAAGCCGCGCGTCGTGCTCGTCGACGACCACGGCCTCTTCCTCGCGGGCGTGCGCGCGGAGCTGGGCGACGCGGTCGACGTGGTCGGCGAGGCGGGAACGGTCGCGGAGGCAGTGCCGCTGATCAAGGAGCTCGACCCGGACGTCGTCCTGCTCGACGTCCACCTCCCGGACGGGAGCGGCGACGCGATCGTCAATGCGGTCGCGCCGGATCGCCCGGGAGTCCGCTTCCTCGCCCTCTCCGTGTCGGATGCCGCCGAGGACGTGATCTCGGTGATCCGCGCGGGCGCGCGTGGCTACGTGACGAAGACGATCTCGGGCCCCGAGCTCGCGGCCGCGATCGAGCGGGTCGCGGCCGGCGACGCGGTCTTCTCCCCACGCCTGGCCGGTTTCGTGCTCGACGCCTTCCGCGCGGGCGAGCGCGTCGGCGGAGACGCCGAGCTCGACGAGCTCACTCCACGTGAGCGCGAGGTCCTGCAACTGATCGCCCGCGGCTACATGTACAAGGAGATCGCGGCCCGACTTAGCCTCTCCGTCAAGACCGTCGAGAGCCACGTGTCGAACGTATTGCGCAAGCTGCAGCTTTCGACGCGACACGAGCTCACTCGCTGGGCGACCGAGCACCGCCTCGTCTGAGCAAGTAACAGACTGTTACTTGTCGTCGGCGAAGAGTGGGCGTAGGAGCTCGTCGAACGAGGCGCGGTCGCAGCTCGCCACGACCGCGGGCGTGAGGGCCCGCACCGAGGCCGTGCGCGGGATCTGCATCGCGAGACCGACCTCGCCGAAGTAGTCGCCGGGCTGCAGCACGCGCCGCGGCCCGAAGTCCGCCTGGCTGACGGCGAAGAGCCCCGACAGGACGACGTAGAAGCGCTGCGCGTCCTCGCCCTCCCGCACGACCGCGCGCCCGGGCGGGACCTCCTCACGCTCCATGTGCTTCGCAATCTCGCCGAGCTTCTCGCCCGGGAGCCCCGCGAGCAGCTCGACGCGCTGGAGCTCGGTAACGGTTGCTGGGACGAACCTGGGCATCGCCACCCCTATTCTTGCGTTCGTGGGCGAGCTCGCGGGGTGGAGGTTCTGTCCGCGCTGCCGAAACGAGCTCCGCGGCGACGAGCGGCGGGTCGAGTGCAGGGAGTGCGGATTCGTCGCGTACGCGAGCTCGAAGCCGACCGCGGGCGCGCTGGTCGAGGACGGCGACCGGGTGCTGCTCGCGCGGCGCGCGAAGGAGCCGTTCAAGGGCCGCTGGGACATCCCGGGCGGCTTCCTCGAGGTGGGTGAGCATCCGCTCGACGGCCTGCGTCGCGAGCTGCGCGAGGAAACCGGCCTGGACGTCGAGCCGCTGAAGTTCCTCGGCGTCTGGATGGACCGCTACGGCGGTGAGTCCACTGCGGAGGCAACGCTGAACTTCTACTGGACCGCGCGCGTCACCGGCGGTGAGGCCGCCCCGGCGGACGACGTCGACGACCTGCGCTGGTTTTCTCGAGACCAGCTTCCGGGCCAGGACGAGCTCGCGTTCGAAAACGTGCCGCTGGTCCTGCGCGCGTGGCAGGAGCACTCGGAGCGCGCCGCGCTCGATAGCTAGTTCGAGCGGCGCACCGGCCGCAGGCTCGTTGTCCGCGGAGATAGGCCTGGCCGTCCCGCAAGTTAGTCCGTTCGGCTCATTGCGGCCGTCCGGCTGCGTCCCGATCATGAATCCATGAGCGACCGGGGCTTCCACCGCGTCGAGGACGAGCTCGGCGAGAGCTGGCTCGAGCACTGGCTCGAGTCGGGGATCCGCCAGCTCGAGGCGTATCTCGAAAAGCACGCCGCCTTTTTCGACTACCTCGACACGGCCGAGCAGAGCTAGCCAGCAATCCACGCCGGTCCCGCGCGTCGTACACTCCGGCGCGCATGAAGCTCAGCTACCTCTGGCACGGGCTTCCCGGGCACCCGATCCACCCGCCGCTGACGGACGCGACGATCGGCGCCTACACCGCTTCGATGGCGATGGCCTTCGCCAGCGTGATCGGCATCGCGGAGCGGCCGGCCGCGTACGGCTGGTGGCTGGCGCTCGTCGTTGGCCTGATCATCACCGCCTTCACGGCGTTGACCGGGTTCGCCGACTGGCTGACGATCACGTGGGGCTCGCCGGTGTGGTGGACGGCCACCTGGCACATGGCCTCGATGCTCACGGCGACGGTCTTCTTCCTGATCGCCGCCCTCGTCGGCCACTCCGGCTACTCGCACGGCGCGGTCGAGACCGGGCCGTTCATCCTGACGCTCGTCGGCTTCGTCTTCCTGACAGTCGGCGGCTGGCTCGGCGGCGCCGTCGTGTTCGTGCACGGCATGCGGGTCCTGAGCCTGATCGACGAGCCGCCGGCGCGTGCTGCTGCGCCGGCGCCCCATCCGGAAAAGGAAGAAGCCGAGAACTAGCTAGTTCTGGGCCGCGGCGCCCGCGAGCCCGAGGCGCTCCTCGAGCATCGACTTCGGCATCGCGCCGACCGCAGCTGCCTGCGGCTCGCCGTCCTTGAACAGGATCAGCGTTGGAATCGACATGACCCCGTAGCGCTGCGCGATCGCAGGCTCCTCGTCGATGTTCAGCTTCACGACCTTCAGGTCGCTCCGTTCGTCGGCGATCTGGTCGAGCACGGGCGCGATCGCGTGGCACGGCCCGCACCACTCCGCCCAGAAGTCGACGAGCACCGGCTGGTCGCTCTGGAGGACTTGCTGGTCGAAGTCGTCGGTCTTGACGTTGTCTGCCATCTATTCCTTTCTACCTCAGGTTCCGGGAGGCTGAAACGCCCCAGCCGGGGTCATTGTTCCCGGTCGATACGATCGACCGCATGTTCAAGCCACTCCCGAGCGTGCCCGACCATCCCGCGCTCGAGCGGGAGGTCCTCGAGCGGTGGGAGGACGAGCGGACGTTCCAGCGCCTGCGCGAGCAGAACGCCGGCGGCCCGCGCTTCAGCTTCATCGACGGCCCGATCACGGCCAAC
>JBEVNN010000236.1:0-5325 GCA_040508095.1 Gaiellaceae bacterium | reverse complement strand
GCGCAGCACGAGCTCGTCGCTTCCGAGCGCGAGCAGGAGCGCGATCGCGTCGTCGTGGCCGGGGTCGCAGTCGAGAAGTACGGGCGTGCTCACAGGCGTGGTCCTATAGGAAACGTTCCCGGCCGGTCATCTCAGACGGATGACCGAGCAAAGCTCGCTCATCCTGAAGCGGCACCGCAAGCGGTGCCTCAGGACGCGAGCATCGCATCGACCTCGACTGCGGTCGGCAATGAGGGTTGTGCGCCTTCGCGGGACACGGCGATCGCGCCCGCCGCGCAGGCCCGGCGTAGCGCTTCCTCGCGGTCGCGATCCTCGAGCAGCGAGACGACGAGGCACGCGGTGAACGCGTCTCCCGCCGCCGTGCCGTCGACGGCCTGCACGCGCGGCGCGGCGGCGCGGGCGACCTCCTGGCCGGCCTCGATCAGGACCGCGCCCTCTTGGCCCAGCGTCAGCGCCAGCAGCCGCGGCGTCTCGGGCAGCGAGTCGAGCTCGTAGCGGTTGACGACCACGAGCTCGGCTTTCCGTACAACGTTGACGGGGATTGCCCGCGCCGGCGCCGCGTTGAGGAAGAACCGCTCCGCGCCCTTGGCGGCCGACGTGACCGTCTCGTCCGAGATTTCCAGCTGGCAGAGGACGTTCCCGCTCACCTCGACCGCGCCGATCTGCGCGTTCGCTCCAGGCGCGACGACGATCACGTTCTCCCCGTCCGCGTCGACGACGATCAGCGCAACGCCCGTCTCGCCGTGGCGCGACAGCGCCAGCTCCACGCCCGCCTCGCGCAGCCCAGCCAGCGCCTCGTCGGCGAACACGTCGTCGCCGACCGCTCCGACGAACCGCACCTTCGCTCCCAGCCGCGCGGCCGCGACCGCCTGGTTGGCCCCCTTGCCGCCCGGGAAGCGCGCAAACGCCGCGTCCGTGAGCGTCTCCCCCACGCGCGGCAAACGCTCCGACCGCGCAACCAAGTCGAGGTTGACCGAGCCGACGACAGTTAGCGACGCCTCAGGCGGCAAGCGCGCGCAGGTCTTCGACGGCCCGCCCGAGCAGGTTCTCACGCAGGTCGAAGAGTCCGGCCCAGAGCGTCGAGCGGTCCGGCGCAGAGCGGATGCGCGCCGCGTCGTCGAGCCCTGCGAGTGCGCGCAGGAAGACCGCGAGCTCCAAATACACCTGCGCGACACGTACCGAGGAGCAGCGCACACCGGCTCTGTGCAGCACCGGGGCCCACTCGATCAGCTCCGCCGCGCCGGGCGCGCCGTACCAGGAACGGCCCTCTGCGCGCTCCGGCTCGAGCTCGAGCAAGTAGCGCCCGAGCGGCTGCTCGAGCCCCACCAGAGCCGTCTCCGCGCGATCGGCCGCGCGCCGCAACGCCGCCTGTCGCGCGCCTGGGGTCGACGGAGCGGCGTCGCCGCGGCCCCAGCGCTCCAGCAACCGGCAGAAGGCGAGCGAGGCCACGTGGGCCGCGTTCAGCTGGCGGATCAGGCGCTCAGCCGTGCCGTGGTCGGCCGCGCAGTCCAGCAGGACGTCGGCCCAGCCCGGTTCCGCGCGAAGCGTGCTCATACCTCGACCACCACGGGGAGGATCATCGGCCTTCGGCCCGTGCGGTCGTAGATCAGCTGCCCGAGCCCGTCGTGCAGGTGCTCCTGCAGAAGCTTGATCTCGGTGACGTGGTCCTTCACGAGCTCGTCCAGGACCCGTTCCGCCTCTTCGCGCATCTCGTCGAGCAGCGGCTCACCCGGCTCGGCGAACCCGCGCGCGATCAGCTCCGGTCGGCCCGCGACCGAGCCGTTCGAGCCGCCGAGGGTCGCGACGACGATCAGGACGCCGTCCTCCGAGAGGTGCCGCCGGTCGCGCAGCGCGACGTCCTGCACGTCGCCCACCCCTAGCCCGTCGACGAAGGTGACGCCAGCCTCGACGTGGCCGGTGAGGTAAGCGCCCGACTCGTCGAGCTCGACCACCGACCCGTTTTCCGCCAGCACGATCCGGTTCGTCGGCACGCCGCTGTCCTCCGCAAGGCGCGCGTGCGCCGCCAGCATGCGGAACTCGCCGTGCACCGGCATCACCGACTTCGGGCGGACGAGCCCGAGCATCATCCGCAGCTCCTCCGAGTTGCCGTGCCCGGAGACGTGCACCGGGGCGATCTCCTGGTGCAGGACCTCGGCGCCGTTCCGCGCGAGCTGGTTGATCGCGTCATGGACGCGCAGCTCGTTCCCGGGCACCGGCTTGGCGGAGATGATCACCGTGTCGCCCGCCTCGACCTGCACCGCCGGGTGGTCGCCGTAGGCGATCCGCACCAGCGCCGAAAGCGGCTCGCCCTGGCTGCCGGTGCAGAGGATCAGGACTTCGCCCCGCGCATACTCGTCTAGCTCGTTCGGCCGGATGAGCGTCTCCTCCGGCACTTCGATGTACCCGAGGTTGCGCGCGATGTTCACGTTCTTGCGCATCGAGCGGCCGACCACGCAGACCTTGCGGCCGACGTCGACCGCCACGTCGATCGCCTGCTGCATCCGGTGGACGTTCGACGCGAACGACGCGACGAGGA
Source organism: Gaiellaceae bacterium (assembly GCA_040508095.1). GTDB lineage: Bacteria > Actinomycetota > Thermoleophilia > Gaiellales > Gaiellaceae > AC-32. Next base: position 2,789 of record JBEVNN010000236.1, on the reverse strand, counting down.
TCCGGCCCGTTCGCCCCGGTATCAGCTGGCGGAAGGCCTCTCCGACGAGCCGCTCGGAGCCGGTCACCCCCGGTCGCTCGGCGTTCGTCGAGTCGCCGAGGAAGAGGTCGACGCCGCGGTTGCCGATCTCGGCCAGCTTGCCGACGTCGGTGCGGAGACCGTCCACCGGGGTGTGGTCCATCTTGTAGTCGCCGGTGTGCAGGATGCGTCCCCCCGGCGTGTCGAGCACGATCGCGACGGCGTCCGGGATCGAATGCGCGACGCGGACGAACTCCGCCCGGAACGGCCCAAGCTCGACGGGGTCCTCCTCGGGGTCGGCCTCGCGCAGCTCCACCGAGCGCAGGAGGCCGTGCTCGTCCAGCTTCGACTTCACGAGGCCGAGGGTCAGCCGCGTCGCCCACACCTCCTGCACGCGCGTCTCGCGCAGGAGGTACGGAAGCGCGCCGACGTGGTCCTCGTGGCCGTGCGTCAGCAGCACCGCGCGAACCGGCCGGTCGCGATCCATCAGGTACGAGAAGTCCGGGAGGATCAGGTCGACTCCGAGGTGCTCGTCGCGCGGGAACGCAAGGCCCGCGTCGATTACCACGGCCTCCCCGTCGGCCTCGATCACGGTCATGTTCTTGCCGACCTCGCCGAGGCCACCGAGCGGGATGATTCGAGTGCTTCCGGGCATCGCCGAAGTGTAGAGCGTGAGGCGGGCTAAGCCGTTTCGGCGAAGAACCCGATACACGCTCTGTGCGGCTCTCTCTGTTCGCGTACCTGACCGTGGCGGCCGGCGTCGGCGCCTGCGTCGCCGGCGGGATCGCGGCTGCCGGCGAGCCGCTGACGGCGCTGGCGCTGTTCGGCGCGGCGGCGCTGGCTGCGGAAGTGCTCGAGGAGCCCGAGAACGCGCGCGTCCGCGAGCCGCTCGGCCCCGGGGTCTTCCGCGTCGCCTCGGGGGTGGACATTGCAGCCGTGATCGTGCTCGGGCCGTGGCGCGGCGCGCTGGTCGCCGGCGCGGCCGCGTTCCTTGCCCGGCTGATGCGCGGCCCGTTGTCGCTCGGCGCCTTCCAGGCCTCAGCCTTCGCGCTCGCCTCGCTCGCCGCCGGCTACGCGTTCGAGCTCGGCGGCGGCCGTACGGGCCACCTGGCGCTCCCGGACGACCTCGTGCCACTGACGGTGCTCGCGCTCGTCTACCTGCTCGTCTCGCGCGGCCTGCTGCAGGTCGTCGGCGGCCTCGAGGTGCTGCAGCCCGACTTCGCCGCGGCCGCAGCCGAGGCCGGGCTGGGCGCGATCCTGGCGGTGTTCGCGCTCGACCACCCCTGGAACGTGCTCGCCGTGCTCCCGGTGGCCCTGGCGGTGAACCAGGCGCACGCCCGCGTCCGCCGGTCGCGGCAGGAGACCCTGCACGCGCTCGAGACCTTCGCGAACATCGTGGACGAGCGCGACCCGCACACCTACCGACACTCGCAGCGCGTCGCCGCCTACGTGGACGAGCTCGCACGGGCGTTGAAGCTCTCCTACTCCGACATCGACCGCCTGCGCTGGGCCGCGCGCCTGCACGACCTCGGCAAGGTCGCGGTCGACGCCGCCGTGCTCGGCAAGAACCGCAAGCTGACGCCGAAGGAATGGGGCGACGTCTGGCGCGCGCCGCGGCTCTCGGCTCGGCTGCTCCGCCGCTTCGAGCTCTCGGCCGCCGAGGCTCGCGCGGTCGAATACCACCGCGAGCGCTACGACGGGCGCGGCTACTACGGGATCCCGGCCGAGGATCAGCCACTCGCGGCGCACTTTCTGGTCGTCGCCGACGCCTTCGACGCGATGACGAGCGACCGCCCGTACCGCGCCGGCCTCCCGGAGGACGAGGCGCTCGCGGAGATCGAACGCAACATCGGGAAGCAGTTCCACCCGGCCGTCGCCAAGGCGTTCGTCGCGCTGCGGCGAGGCGAGGATCCGTTCTCGGCGCTGACGCCCGAGGAGCAGGAGCAGGTCCGAGGTGCCTCGGCCCCGTACCGAGTGCCCGAGATCCGCGGGGCGCGCGACCTGAAGGAGCGGCCGGAGCTCGTGGCGCTCGCCGGCCTGATCGGCGGCCTTGCGGGCGTCGGGCTCGGCCAGAGCTGGCTCGTGGTGCTCGGGGTCGTCGCCTGTTTCCTGGGCCTGACGCTGCGGACGTGGGTGCGGCTACGGGCGAACCGCCTGTCGCGCTCGCTCGCGGACGCATTGGCCGAAGTGGACCGCGAGCACGTGTTCTCGCACCTCACGCAGGTCCTCGAGCGGACGTCCGAGGCGGAGTGGGCGGCGCTGATCGAGTGGCGCGAGGATGGTCTCGGCGGGACGATCGCGCTCGCGCGAGGCGACGGCCCGCTCGAGCACGTGCTGATGAGCTGGCTGGTCCGCGAGGCAGAGTCGCGCGACGAGTTGCTCACGACGAGCGGCCACGAGCTGGGCGGCGAGGGCGCGTACGTCGCGCTGCCGCTGCGGCGCGAGAACAGCGCACTCACCGGCTTCGTCGTGCTCCGAACGCCGCGAGCGCTCAGGCGCTACGTCTCCACCGCGCTGACCACGTCGCTCGACTCGCTCGGCCTCGCGCTCGCACCTGAGCCGCAGGTGGCGGAGGACGGTCCCGCCTCGGCCGCCGCGGTCTAGGCTCGCGCCGGCTCGAGCAGCCGCAGTCGCTCGAGGTAGCCGCGGATCTGCGCAACCTGCTCGTCGCTCGCCTCGACGAGCGGCAGCCGCACGCCGCCGACCTCGTGGCCGAGCAGGTTGAGCGCGGCCTTGATCTGGATCGGGCCGGTGACGACCCCGATAAGCTC
>JBEVNN010000220.1:0-4644 GCA_040508095.1 Gaiellaceae bacterium | reverse complement strand
TGCGGCGCAGTCCGTAGTAGTAGAGGTTGAGCGCGAGGAAGCCGGTGACGAGCGCGAGCACAGCGATCCAGAAGCTGTCGTGCAGGTTCGAGTACGCGGCGGCGCCGACGAGCGGGAGCGCGATCGCGCTCGCGATCAGCCCGAAGCCGAAGCGGACGGTCGAGACGTGCTCGAACGGGAGCTTCCGTCCGAGGTAGCGGCCGAACACCGTGCCCATGCCCCACAGCGCCGCCGCCGCAAGCGTCTCGACGATCGGCTCCCAGCCCTGGGCGTGAGGGTCGAGCGGGTGTGGCAGCGCGATCAGCCAGACTCCGGCAAGAGCGGGGAGGAGAACCCACGCGAACCCGCGGCGCGGCTGCTCGCCGAGCACAAACCACGCGCCGAGCACGGCAATCAGGGGCTGCACCTTCTGCAGCACGACGACGGTGATGAAGTCGCCGTGGAAGAGCGCCTTCGTGAACAGGATCGTCGCGATCGCCGAGGCGCCGGCGCCGACCGCGATTCCGGCTCCGACGTACTTCCAGCCGGCGCGCCAGAGGGCGGTGAACGCGGCCACGGCGAGCGGCAGGGTCAGCGCGACGAGCACCACGTGCTCGCCGAAGACGATCGTGTACGCGGAGGTCGAATCGGAGAGCGGCTTGCGGATCACGCCGTCGAGGCCCCACATCGCGGCCGCGAGGCTGACGAGGACGACTCCCGGGAAGCGCTGGAAGGTCCTCACGATCGGCTGAGCGTAGCTTCCTCGTAGCGCATGAGGTCTGCGACCGTCTCGCGGCGGCGGGCCACCTGCGCTTCACCGTCGGCGACGAGCACCGCCGCCGGGCGCGGCACCGAGTTGTAGTTCGACCCCATCGAGAGCGTGTACGCGCCGGTTGACGGCACCGCGAGCAGGTCGCCGCGGCGCGGCTCGGGCAGGCGCGCGCCCTCGATCAGGACGTCGCCGGACTCGCAGTGCTTGCCGCAGACGTCGTAGGCGTGCGCCGGGTCTTCGTCGGCGCGGTTCGCGAGCAGCGCGCTGTAGCGGGCGCCGTAGAGCTGCGGGCGCGGGTTGTCGGACATGCCGCCGTCGACCGCCACGTAGGTCAGGTCCGCGCTCGCGCGCTTGATCACGCCCACGCGGTAGAGCGACACGCCGGCTCGCCCGACGAGGGAGCGGCCGGGCTCGAGGATCACCTGCGGCGGCTCGCCCTGCCAGGCCTGCGCGAGACGCGCGAGGAGCGCGGAGACGAAGTCGGCGATCCGCGGCGGCTCGTCCGCTTCGACGTAACGGATCCCGAGGCCGCCGCCGAGGTCGATCACGGTCGGCTCCCAGCCGATCTCGTCTCTCGCGCGCCCGAGGAAAGGGCCGAGCCAGTCGACGGTCTCCAGCCCCGCCTCCATGTGCAGGAGCTGGGAGCCGATGTGGAGATGGATGCCCGCCGGCTCGAGGCCCGCCTCGCGTGCTGTTGCCACCGCTTGCAGCGCCTGGTCCGGCGGGAGGCCGAATTTCGAGCCCTCGTGGGCGGTCCGGATCTTCTCGTGCGTGTCCGCGGCGATCCCGGGCGTGACGCGCACGAGCACGTCGCGCACGCCCGCGGCCGCCGCCCGCTCGACCTCGTCGAGCGCGTCCAGGACGACGAAGCGCACCTTCGCCTCGGCCGCCGCGCGGAGTTCCTCGTCGCTCTTGTTGTTCCCGTGCACGACGATCCGTTCGCCCGGAACGCCGGCCTCGAGCGCGAAGGCGAGCTCGCCGAGCGTCGAGACGTCGGCCCCGAACCCCTCCTCTGCGAGCAGTTGCAGGATCGCGACGTTCGGGAGCGCCTTCAGGCTGTAGAGCGGCAGCGCGTCCGGCGCTGCCGTGCGGTATGCGCGCGCCGCGTGCTCGATCGTGCGCCGGCAGTAGACGACGAGCGGCGTCCCGAACTCCTCGGCCAGGGCCGAGGTGCTGATGCCGCCGATCGCGAGCTGGCCGTCCTCGACGGCCGCGGTCTCCGGGAAAAGCGAGAGCACGCGGCGATCCTAGGAGGGTTTGGCGGAGTGGTGCACGTTCTCGGGGCGCGATGGTCGTTCCGAGGCAAGGACGCAGGGAGCGTTCGTACCTCAAAGGTACGGGCGCGACTGAGGACGCGGCATCGGGGCGAGGAGCGCGGCCTGAGGACATCGCTACTACCCGGCCAAGCCCTCCTTGGTCAGCGGCGCATGGCTGCAGCCGGAGCTTCGAACAGAAGTCGGGGGAGGCGCCGGCGTGAATGCTCCAGCGCCCCGCGCACCGCCTCCGCCGCGTGTTCGTGGACGCCCTCGCCGTGGCCGCAGAGGACGTGCTCGGACTCGAAGTCCGCGAGCGGCCGCGGCGGGGTCAGGCGCAGGAACGGGTGGACCCCGAGCGGCTCGCCGCCGAGAGCGAAGTAGTGCGGCACCGTCCCGAGCGCATCGGCGCAGACGAGCACGCGCCGCTCGGGCCACCACAGCGCCGCCTCCTGCCACCGGTTTCGCTTGACGAGCGGGATCGCCTCGAACGCGCCGACGTCCACGAACGGGACGACGTGGTGCGGGACGCGGAGCCTGCGGGCGAAGGCCGCGCAGTCGCGCTTGTGGCGGTCGAGCAGCTGGATCACTCCGGCGGGCTCGCCGAGCGCGCGGACCCGCTCGTCGACGCCCTCGCCGTCGATCGGATCGACCACCCACACGCGTCCTTCAACGAGGAGCGCGTGAGAGGCCATCTGCAGCTGCGGGCGCTGGGGAGCGATCCAGCCGAAGCCCCACTCCTGCTCGTCGATCCAGCGCGGCCCGCTCAGTCGCTCCACCAGCCCGGGCTCATCTGCACGTCGCCCGGGCCGGCGTTGGGCGCGCCGTACAGGATCAGCTCAGCACCGTCCGGCCCGCCCTCGAGATTGCGCATCGTGTCCCGGTGGATGCGGATGGCGTCAAATGGGCGTAGCTCGAGCACCTCGTCGTCGAGCTTGATGCGCGCGCTTCCGCCGACAAGCACGTAGACCTCCTCCTGCTCCCCGTGCGTGTGCCCGAACGGAAGGCGGAAGTTCGGCGCCACGCGCAGGTAGCTGATCGCCGCGTTCTCGGTCTCGAGTGGTTCGCGTGCGACCCGGAACTCCAACTGCGGCGACATGTCGTAGTGGGGCGCCTGGTCCTCCACGTCCTGCTTGAGGTTGAGCTTCGTGTAGCCGGCCATCGCACCTCCTGGATTTCGACCGGCCCGATGGTAAAGTTCGAGCGGATGAAGCAGCTTCTCGAGTAGCGTAGGGAACACCGCGGCGACGGCCGCGTCGGTTCCCGCAGCCTCTCGTTCGAGAGGCTTTTTCGTTTCTGGAGGCACGCGTTGGAGACGTACGACCCGCAGGCGATCGAGGCGAAGTGGCAGCGAGTCTGGGAGGACGCGCGGGCCTTCTACGTCGCGAATCCCGAGCCCGGCGAGCAGCCGAAGGGCAAGTTCTACATGCTCGAGATGCTGCCCTACCCCTCGGGGAACCTGCACATGGGGCATGTCCTCAACTACACGCTGGGCGACGTCCTGACGCACTTCCACCGGCGGCACGGTGAGCACGTCCTGCGTCCGATGGGGTGGGACTCCTTCGGGTTGCCGGCCGAGAACGCAGCCATCCGCGAGGGCGGCCACCCGCGCCAGATCACGGAGCGCAACATCGAGGCGATCGAGCACCAGATGCGCCGCCTGGGGTGGGCGATCGACTGGGACCGCGTTATCGCTGCACACGACCCGGCCTACTACCACTGGACACAGTGGCTGTTCCTGCGCTTCTTCGAGCGCGACCTCGCGTACCGCAAGGAGGCGCCGGTCAACTGGTGTCCCGTCGACCAGACAGTGCTCGCGAACGAGCAGGTGATCGACGGGCACTGCGAGCGTTGCGGTGCCGAGGTGGAGGCCCGGAAGATGGAGCAGTGGTTCTTCCGCATCACCGCGTACGCAGACGCGCTGCTGCACGACCACGCGCAGATCGACTGGCCCGAGCGGACGAAGACGATCCAGCGGAACTGGATCGGCCGCTCCGAAGGCGCCGAGCTCCTGTGTCGCATCGACGAGCTCGACATCGACGTGCCGGTCTTCACGACGCGCGCCGACACGGTCTTCGGCGCCACGTTCTTCGTCCTGGCGCCCGAGCACCCGCTCGTCGACCAGATCGCCGCGCGCTCGCCGTACGGCGACGAGATTCGCGAGTACGTCAAGCACTCCGCGGCGAAGCGGGGCGAGGAGCGAGCGGCGGCCGAGGAGAAGACAGGTGTTTTCACGGGCTTCTACGCGGCCAACCCGGCGACTGACGAGCCGATTCCGGTCTGGGTCGCCGACTACGTCCTGATGGAGTACGGCACGGGCGCGATTATGGGCGTGCCGGCCCACGACGAGCGCGACCGCGCCTTCGCCGAGCGCTTCGACCTGGCGATCACGCAGGTCGTCGACGAGGAGGTCGGGGTGCTGGTCAACTCGGGCCAGTTCACCGGTATGCCGGTCGAGGAAGGGCTTCGCGCGATCGTCGAGTGGCTCGGCGAGCGGGGTCGCGGCCGGCCCGCCGTGAGCTTCCGGCTGCGCGACTGGGGGTTCTCGCGCCAGCGCTACTGGGGGTGCCCGATCCCGGTCGTCTACTGCGACTCTTGCGGGATCGTCTCCGTGCCGGACGACGAGCTGCCGGTGCTGCT
>JBEVNN010000135.1:0-3246 GCA_040508095.1 Gaiellaceae bacterium | reverse complement strand
CCTTCACCCGGCGCCCACGTGTACGTCAGCCCCTCGACGCCGTCGGTGTCCGCGTCCTGCGACGAGGCGAAGCCGCCGGCCGGCAGCTTCAGGTCGCGGAGCAGGTACTCGACCGTCTCCTCCACCACCTCGCGGTGCCGCTCCCGGCCGGTGACGAGCCAGCCGTGAAGGTACGCGGGCACGAGCAGCGCGTTGTCGTAGAGCATCTTCTCGAAGTGCGGTACGAGCCAGGCCTCGTCCACGGAATAGCGGTGGAAGCCGCCGCCGACGAGGTCGTACATCCCGCCGAGCGCCATCGCGTCCAGCGTCTTCACGGCGACATCAGTCTCCCCGCGTCGCAGCAGCAGCTCCAGTGCCGAGGCAGGCGGGAACTTCGGCGCGCGGCCGAACCCGCCCCACTCCGGGTCGTGCAGCTCCTCTAGCCGGCGCACCGCCTGGAAGAGCAGCGACTCGGTCAGCGGCTCGGAGGACGGCGCGCCACCGGCCGCCTGCTCGAGGGCGTCGACGAGCACCTGCGTCCGTTGCGTCACGTCTTCACGCCGGTCGCGGTACAGATCGGAGACCGCGACGAGCACCTGCTGGAACGGGGGCATCCCGTGACGCGGCTCCGGCGGGAAGTAGGTGCCGCCGAGGAACGGCTCGCCGGCAGGCGTGAGGAACACCGTCAGCGGCCACCCGCCGTGGCCGGTCATCGCGACGACCGCGTCCATGTAGATCCCGTCCACGTCCGGACGCTCCTCGCGGTCGACCTTGACGTTGACGAAGCGCTCGTTCATCAGCGCTGCCGTGACCGGGTCCTCGAAAGATTCGTGCGCCATCACGTGGCACCAATGGCACGCGGCGTAGCCAACCGAGAGCAGGATCGGCTTGTCCTCCTCGCGCGCCTTCGCCAGCGCTTCGTCTCCCCACGGGTACCACTCGACCGGATTCTCGGCGTGCTGCAGGAGGTACGGACTGGTCTCTTTGGCTAGCCGGTTCACGCTTGTACGGTAGTGCTGTGGCTCTCCCCGGCGGCACCGTCACGTTCCTGTTCACCGACATCGAGGGCTCTACACGCTTGCTTCAAGAATTGGGTGACGACTACGCACAGGTCGTGGCCGACCACCGCCGGCTCTTGCGCGAGGTCTTCCAGTCCGCCGGGGGCAGCGAGGTCGACACGCAGGGCGACGCGTTCTTCTACTCGTTCCCGCGCGCGCGCGACGCTGTGCGCGCCGCCGTGGACGGCCAGCGCTCGCTCGCCGAGCACGAGTGGCCGGGCGGCGCCGAGGTGCTCGTGCGGATGGGCCTGCACACCGGCGAGCCGACCGTCGGGGACGAGGGCTACGTCGGCCTGGACGTCGTCCGCGCCGCCCGCATCTGCTCGGCGGGCCACGGCGGACAGATTCTGCTCTCCGAGACGACGCGGGCGCTGCTCGGCAACGATCTGCCCGAGCGCGTCAGCGTCCGCGACCTCGGCCAGGCACACCTGAAGGACATCCAGCACGAGCACGTCTACGAGCTTGCGTTGGACGAGTCGGGGCGGTCGTTCCCGCCGCTGAAAGCCATACGTGAGCCCGAGGACTCGGTCGAGAGCCGCTTCGAGGACCGGATCAACCGCTACGTCGAGGAACAGCTCGAGGCGGCGTTCAGCGGCTCGCCGGCGAAGCAGGTCAAGATGGCGACCGGCGGCCTCATCACGCTCGTGCTGACGGTCACTGCGATCGTCGTGATCGTGCTCCTGATCAGGCTGGCCTTCTGACGTGCGTAGGCTCCTTGCGATGGTCTCCCTGGAAACGGAGAGGCTGCTGCTGCGAGCCCCGGTGGCGGACGACGCGGAGGCCCTGGCGCCGATGTACGCGGACCCCGAGGTGATGCGCTACGTCGGCGACGGCCGCCCCCTCGCCCGAGCCGAGACCGAACGCTCGGTGAAGCGAATGATCCAGCGTTGGGAGGCGGACGGGTTCGGTCTCTTCACGACCGTGCGCAAGGAGGACGGCGCCGTGATCGGCCGCGTCGGCCTGCTGGTCTGGAACGCCGACACGTGGGAGCCGACGACGCGCGCCGAGTCGGAGAACGGCCGCACCGAGGTCGAGGTCGGCTACACGCTCGGACGCGACTACTGGGGCCAGGGGTACGCGACCGAGGCCGCGGGCGCGGTTCGCGACTACGCGCTGCGCGAGCTCGGCGCCGACCGGTTGATCGCGCTGATCATCCACGGCAACACGGCCTCGGAGAACGTCGCGCGGAAGCTCGGCCTCCGGTACGAGCGCGACGTGATGCTCGGCCGCCGCGAGGCGCAGCTGTTCGCGCTGGACACATGAGCGACGTCCGCGAGCTACTGCGCCGGACCGCGGAGATCGCCGCCGACTACGTCGAGAGCCTCGACGAGCGGCCCGTGTTTCCGGACGTGACTCCGGAACAGCTGCGCGAGGCCCTTGGCGGGCCGCTGCCCGACGAGCCGCTCGACCCGGCGCAGGTCGTGGTCGAGCTCGCCGAGCACGCCGGGCCCGGCGTCGTCGCGACGGGGAGCGGGCGCTACTTCGGGTTCGTGATCGGAGGCGGCCTGCCCGCGGCGCTCGCGGCGGACTGGCTCACGTCCGCCTGGGACCAGAACGCCGGCCTCTACGCCGCCGGGCCTTCTGCCTCGATCGTCGAGCAGGTGACGCGGGACTGGCTGCTCGAGCTTCTCGGCCTCCCGGGCGAGGCGTCGATCGGGTTCGTCACGGGCACCCAGGTTGCCCACGTGACCGGTCTCGCGGCGGCGCGCTGGCACGTTCTCGACGACGCCGGTTGGGACGTCGGCCGGGAAGGCCTGGCGGGAGGGCCAAGGGTTCGCATCCTCGTCGGCGAGAAACGGCACGTGACGGTCGACCGGGCGCTGCGACTGCTCGGCCTCGGCACGCCTGAGACGGTCGCAGCGGACGACCAGGGCCGCATGCGGGTCGACGCGCTGGCGGACGCGCTCGAGGGGGCGTCGGGTCCCACCATCGTCTGCGCCCAGGCCGGTGAGGTGAACACCGGCGCTTTCGACCCGCTGCCCGAGATCGCGGCCGCCTGCCGGGACGCCCGGGCGTGGCTGCACGTCGACGGCGCCTTCGGTATCTGGGCCGCGGTCTCCCCGCGCTTCCGCCACCTGGTCGCGGGCGTGGAGCTGGCCGATTCGTGGACGACGGACGCGCACAAGTGGCTGAACGTCCCGTACGACTCCGGAATCGTCATGTGTGCGCACCCGGAGTCGCACCGCAACGCGATGACCGTTTCGGCCTC
>JBEVNN010000078.1:0-3773 GCA_040508095.1 Gaiellaceae bacterium | reverse complement strand
AGGCGATACCGTCCGCGACATGCCGCTCCACCTCGGCCTGATCCTGCCGAACTACGGCGAGGGCCTCGAGGCGGAGCGGCTCGCGGCGTGCGCGGTCGCCGCCGAGGAGTCCGGCTTCGATTCCGGCTGGGTGACCGACCACCTGCTCGTTCCGGACGAGCACGCCGCGATCTACGGCTCGATCGCCGAGGCGCTCGTCTCGCTCGGCTTCCTCGCCGGCCGGACGCAGCGGCTCGGGCTCGGGGTCTCGGCGCTGATCGTCCCCGCCAGGGACCCGCTCGTCGCGCTGAAGCAGCTCACGACGCTCGACGCCCTTTCAGGCGGACGGGTCGTCACGGCCGTGGCGGCCGGCTGGATGGAAGGTGAGTTCCGGACGCTGGGCGCGCCCTTCGAGCAGCGAGGCCGGCTGCTCGACGAGTGGCTCGACCTCGCCGCCGCGGCGTTCGAGCAGATGCCCGGCCGCGTCCGCTACGAGGGTGAGCTGCTCTCGCTCGACGGCTGGCTCGCGCCGCCGCTGGTGCGGCGGCCGGAGCTGTGGGTCGCCGGCGTGTCGCGTGCCACCCTGCGCCGCGCCCGGAAGACCGGCGTCTGGCACCCGGTGGCGCTCTCGCCCGACGAGCTGCGCGCGCTCGCCGACGGCTTCGACGGCCGCATCGTGCTCCGCATCAGCACCTACTTCGCGATCGAGCCGAAGGCCGGCGAGGACGAGCGCGGCCGCCACGCGATCGAGGGGCCGCCGGAATGGATCGCGGAGCGGCTGGCCGAGTACGTGGAGGCAGGTTGCGACGGCTTCGTCGTCAACCTCGGCCACGAGGCCCCGGATCTCGACGACCGGGCCCGCCGCTTCGGCGAGGAAGTTGCTCCGCTTCTGGCGCGGGGGCAGCGCGGCGGTTAACTGCTTCGGTACCTGCTTGCCTCGAAATCGAGCGTGGCGCTGCACGGCAGGCAGTAGGGCGCGACCTCGTCCCTCTTCTCCAGCAAACGTCGCCTGGCCTCTTTGGGCCCGAGCAGATTCGCGTACTTGCGGACCAGCGCGATGTAGTGCTTCGTCGCATTCGTGAGCTCCGGGCCGAACCCGCTGTTGATGTTCTCCATGTTCCCCATCGCGAAGTCCATCCGGTCGAACTTGACCTCCATGTTGCGCCTGGACGCCGACTCGTTGTCACCACAGGCGGCGAGAGCAAGCGCGAACAGGAGGATGCACACGATCATGGCCCCCGCTCTCATCCGCCGGTCAATGTAGATGTCCGCTCCGCCGCTGGCAATCAGCCGGCACGTTCACTCGATCGGGTGATCTTCGGCCGTTCACTCGATCGGGTGATCTTCGGCGATTGCCCCGGAAGGGGGATTCTGCAGGCCCGCGCGTGCGTCTTGATGAGCCGGCAGCGCCTACTCGGACGCTGCCGAGGATTGCGGCGAAAGGGACGGTCATGCGAGGAACTCTGCGGTTGGTGATTGCGGTCGGAGCGATTGTTGCGACGCTGGGAGCATGCGGCGCGGCGCTGGCGAGCTCGATCGACGAGAGTGCCACGAGCCAGCTCGTGGACAACACCCACCAGCTTGGCGATCTCCAGAAGAAGCTGGGCGAGCTGCAGTCGAAGGGCCAGCTCGCGAAGGCCGGGAGGCTCTCCGCGACGGCGGACTGCGGCTTCGAAGAGCCGTCTCAGGTCTTCCTGCCCTGGGGGGACTTGGCCGGCTATTCCCTCATTCCGCAGGGTGACCTCACCGACACGAGCGAGTGGGACCTCAAGAACGTGACGCTCTCGCAGGAGCACGACCCCGTCACGGACGGCGCCGGCTCGTTGCTGTTCACCAAGGGCGACTCGGAAGCGGTCACGCCGGTGATGTGCGTGAACCTCGACCACCCCACCCTCAGGCTCTTCCTCGCCGACCGCGGCGGGAACGGCAAGGCCCACCTCGACGTGAACGTGATCTACGAGGGCCTCGACGGAAACGCCCACGACCTCACGCTCGCCAAGCTCAAGGTCGGCTCCACCTGGGCGCCCTCCCTCGTGATGCCGATCGGGGTCAACTTGCTCTCGGCGGCCTCGGCAAGCGGCTGGACGCCGGTCGCCTTCGAGTTCGACGTGCACGGCTTGCAGAAGGGCGAGACGTTCTCGCTCGGCGGCGTGTACGTTGATCCGTTGCGCAGCAGGTAACGCCGCCGCCGTGCCCGAGGCGAGCCCGCAGGCTTTCGACCCGCTGAGCGAGCGGCTCCTCGCCGAGGCGCGCGAGCGTGAGACCCGGGTCCTTTCCCGAGCCGAGCGGATCACCTACTGGTCGTCGAGCGCCGCATTTGTCGCGGCTGCCCTCGCGCTGCTCCTGGTTGCCCCCGCCGAGGGGCTGCCCGAGACGTGGGTGGTCGGCCTGCTCGTGCTGTCCTACGCAGTCGCGTCACGGCTCGAGTTCGAGGTCGGCAGCACCATCGCGATCGCGACCCAGCTCATCGTCGTCGAGATGGTGTTCGTGCTCCCGCCGTCGCAGCTCCCCATCTGGATCGCGGTCGGAGGGCTGCTCGGGCAGCTGCCGGAGTATGCGCTGCGCGTCGTTCCGGTCGAGCGCATGCTCGTCGTCGTCGGCAGCTCGTGGTTCGCCTTCGGGCCGGCCCTCGTCTTCACCGTGTTCCCGGCCGACGCGTCGCTCACCGGCCGCACAGTGTCGATTCTCGCGCTCGCACTGGCGGCTCAGTTCGGGATCGACATCGTCAGCTCGACCCTGCGCGAGCGGGCGGCGCTCCGCGTCCCGCCGCGGCAGGTGCTGTCGCAGTTCCCGCTCGCCTTCGCAATCGACCTGACGCTGGCGCCGCTCGGGCTGCTTGCGGCACTGGCCGCACTCCATGACCAGTGGGCTCTCCTGCTTCCGCTCCCGCTTCTCTTCATGGTCGGCCTCTCGACGCGAGAGCGGCAACGGCGACTCGACCAGGCGCTCGAGCTCTCGGGCGCCTACCGGGGAACCGCGTTCCTGCTGGGCGACGTCGTCGAAGCCGAGGACGCGTACACGGGCGCCCACAGCCGCGACGTCCTCCAGCTCGTTCTCGCGGTGTGCGACGAGCTCGAGGTCGACGCCCGGTCCCGCCTCGACGCCGAGTTTGCCGCCCTGCTCCACGACGTCGGCAAGCTCAGCATTCCGGCGGAGATCCTCAACAAGCCCGGTCCGCTCAGCCCCGAGGAGCGGGCCATCGTGAACACGCACACCATTGCAGGGCAACGCCTTCTCCAGCGCGTGGGGGGCCGCCTCGCAGAGGTGGGACGCATCGTCCGCTCCTGCCACGAGCACTGGGACGGGAACGGCTATCCCGACCGCCTCACGGGCCCCGAGATCCCCCTGGTTGCCCGGATCGTCGGCTGTTGCGACGCCTTCAGCGCGATGACGACCGACCGGAGCTACCGACGCGCCCTTTCGATCAGGGCTGCGCTCGAGGAGCTCGAGGCCTGCGCGGGGAGCCAGTTCGATCCCGACGTCGTCCGTGTGCTCACCGAGCTGATCCGAAGCGGCAGCGTCGGGCTCGAGCGCCAGCCTCAGCTCGTGGCGATTCCCGCTTCCGCCTAGGCAGAGGGGCGCTGCGACGCGATGGGCGTTGTAGCTGTCCGGTCCGCCGCGCGTTGGCGACGGCTCCAAGGCGTTTGTCTAGAGCGGATGCCGGGAAAGCCGTGACCGCTCGCATCGCTCGCACTTTCGATGCGAGGAGGAGGGGTCTGCAAGGAAGCACGACTGGCCTCGTGCTCGCCTGCGCACCCTTGCTTGGAGCGAGCGCGGGGGCGGCGCGCCGGGGG
>JBEVNN010000063.1:0-7577 GCA_040508095.1 Gaiellaceae bacterium | reverse complement strand
GAGCCGATCTCGACCCTGATCGGCACGCCCTTCAACTCCCACTCGTTGAACTTGAAGCCGGGCCGGTGCTCGGGCCGGTCGTCGACGCGGACGCGGACACCCGCCTTCCGCAACTCGTCGGCCAGGGCCGCGGCGGCGTGAAGCACATCTGTGTTCTCGTCCTCGCGGAGGATGGGCACGATCACGACCTGCTGCGGCGCGACACGAGGCGGGAGCCGCAGCCCACGGTCGTCTCCGTGCGCCATCACGATGCCTCCGACGAGTCGCGTGGTCGCGCCCCACGAGGTCGCGTACGGGTACTGCTCGTTGCCGTCACGGCCGGTGTAGCGGACGTCGAACGTCCGCGGAAAGCCCTGGCCCAGGTAGTGCGAAGTCGCCGCCTGGAGCGCCTTTCCGTCGCGCATCAGCGCCTCGAGGGTGTAGGTGTCGACCGCGCCGGGGAAACGTTCGCTCTCGCTCTTGCGGCCGCGCAGCACCGGGACCGCGAGGACGTTCTCGATCGTGTCGGCGTAGACCTCGTGCAGGATCGTGAGCGCCTCGGCCACCGCCTCTTCCTCGGTCTCGTGTGCGGTGTGCCCCTCCTGCCACAGGAACTCGCTGGTCCGCAGGAAGAGGCGCGGCCGGAGCTCCCAGCGGACGGCGTTGCCCCACTGGTTGTAGAGCAGCGGCAGATCGCGGTACGACTGCACCCAGCGGGCGTACGTCGCCCAGATGAGCGCCTCGGAGGTGGGACGGACGGCGAGCGGCTCCTCCAGCGTCTTGCCGCCCGCCTCCGTGACGATGGCGAGCTCGGGGGCGAACCCCTCGACGAGCTCACCCTCTTGTGCCAGCACCGAGGTGGGCACGAACAGCGGGAAGTAGAAGTTCTCGTGGCCGGTCGCCTTGATCCGGTCGTCGAGCTCGCGCTGGATTGCCTCCCAGATCGCGTAGCCGTACGGCTTGATCACCATCGCGCCTCGAACGGCCGAGTTCTCGGCCAGGCCGGCGCGACGGACTACCTCGCCGTACCAGGCTGGGAAATTGGTCGACTGAGTGGGCAAAGCGTTCGTGCTCATCGCGTTGCTCCCGCGAGCCAGGCTGTTGCGACCATCGTGCTCTCCTTCGTAGACGTCTACCGGTGGTGACAGAGGTAGTTGCGGCGCCCCGGGCCGAAGCGGCGGGAGCGCCTACGCCGGGACGTGCACGAACGGCGGCCGTGGGGCGACCGCCGAAACCGGCTGAAGCTCATCCACGAGAGGCCACCGTAACGTCATGCGGAGAGGGTAGCGAGCGTGGCTCGACTAGGACTGGAGGAAGCTCGGCGGCTCCAGCGAGTCGTCGCCGTCGTCGGGCGCTTCGGCACGCATCGTGATGCGGCGCTGAGCGGCGCGCTGGCCGAACCCGGTCGCGACGACGGTGACCCAGACCTGGCCCGTGAGGCGGTCGTCGACGGTCGCGCCGAAGATGATGTTCGTGTCGTCGGTCGCTGCCTGGCGCACCACCTCGGCGGCCTCGTTGACCTCGAACAGCGAGAGGTCATCGCCGCCGGCGATCGAGAGCAGGATGCCCTTCGCGCCGCCGATGTCCGTCTCGATCAGCGGCGAGCGGAGCGCCCGTTCCGCGGCTTCGCGTGCGCGGTTGTCGCCGGTCTGCGAGAAGCCGATGCCCATCAGCGCGGAGCCGGCGTCCTTCATGATCGTGCGTACGTCGGCGAAGTCGAGGTTGATGAGACCCGGCAGCGTGATCAGGTCGCAGATGCCCTGCACGCCCTGGCGCAGGACGTCGTCGGCGATGCGGAAAGCGTCCAGCATCGACGTCTCGCGGTCGAGCACCTCGAGCAGCCGCTCGTTCGGGACGATGATCACGGTGTCGCAGTTCGAACGCAGCGTGTCGACGCCGTCGGTCGCCTGCTTTGCCCGCCGCGTGCCCTCGAAGGTGAACGGCGTCGTGACGATGCCGACCGTGAGCGCGCCGAGCTCCTTTGCGATCCGCGCGACCACCGGGGCCGCGCCGGAGCCGGTTCCTCCGCCCTCGCCGGCGGTCACGAAGACCATGTCGGAGCCACGCAGCGCGCGCTTGATCTGGTCGTAGGACTCCTCGGCCGCGCGGCGTCCAAGGTCCGGATCGGCGCCCGAGCCGAGGCCCTCGGTCAGCTCGCGGCCGATGTGGATCTTCAGGGGCGCGTCGCTCGTGTGCAGCTGCTGGATGTCGGTGTTGACCGCGACGAACTCGACCTGCGAGATGTCGGCGTCGATCATCCGGTTGACCGCGTTCAGGCCGGCGCCGCCCACGCCGACGACGCGGATGACCGCGATGTAGGCGCCGGGCTCCGGGACGCGGTGCAGGCGCGGAGGCGGCTCGGGCAGCGGCTCGAGCTTCGGCCGGGGCGCCTCGCGCTTCGGCTCGGGGTCGCGCTCGGGGAGCCGGACCGGCTCGGGCGGCGGAGGCGGTGGGGGCGGCGGTGCTGCCTCCTCCCACTCCGGGACGTGCTCGACGGTCCGTTCCGGCGGTTCGACCGGGGTTGGTTTCGGCTCGGTGGGCGCCGCTGCGGGGGCTGCCGACACCTGCTGCTCGGTCCCGGGCTGCTCTTCCGGCTCGAGCTCTCGGCCTTCCTTCTCGGCCTGCCGCTGGGCAGCCTCGGTCGCGCGGAAGAGCTCCGCCAGGGGGCCTTCACGCATGCTCGCGCGCCTGCGTGGCATCGAGCACCTCCTTCGCGAGCTGTCGGTAGGCCTGGGCGGCGTTCCCGCTCGGGTCGTATTTGAGGACGGAGGTGCCTTTCACCGGGGCCTCCGCATAACGAACGGTCTTCCGGATCTTCGTGTCGAAGACGAGGTCGCCGAAGTTCTCCTGCAGGATCTCGACCGCCTCGCGCGAGTGCAGGGTGCGCTTGTCGTACATCGTCGGAAGGATGCCTTCGATGCCCACGTCGGGGTTCAGGTTCTCGCGGATCATCGAGAGCGTGTTCTCGAGCTGAACGAGGCCGCGCAGCGAGAGGTACTCACACTGAACGGGGACGATGACGCCGTTCGACGCGACGAGCGCGTTGATGGTCAGCAGGCCGAGGGAGGGCGGTGTGTCGACGAGGACGAAGTCGTAGCTCTCGCGGACTGGCGCGAGCGCCTTCTCGAGCGCGCGCTCGCGGCCGATCATGCTCGAGAGCGCGAGCTCGGCGCCTGCGAGGTCGATCGACGAGACCGCGAGGTCGACCTCCGTGTGGTGGATGACCTCCTGGATCGGGAGCCGGTGGACGAGGACGTCGAACATCGAGCGCTCGATCGTGTCCGGGTTGAGGCCCTGGCTCATGGTCAGGTTGCCCTGCGGATCCAGGTCGACGAGCAGCACCTTCATTTCCCGCTCGGCCAGGGCAACGCCCAGGTTCAGAGTCGTCGTCGTCTTGGCGACCCCGCCCTTCTGGTTGGCGAAGGAGATCACCCGGCCCATCGGTGGCCCATTGGCGGTTTCGGTCCGGATTCCCGGTCGCGGAAGCAGGCGTGCGAGCCCCATCGAGCCCCTTTCTTCGTGCTCATGCTAGCGATACCTCCGCGGAAATCCTGCGATCTTCGCGGCGTCTGGTCGGGCCGTGCCTTACCTTGAAATGTACGCCCACAGGAGGACGGCTCCCGCTCAGAAGAGCACCCGCGCGAGCGCCGTGACGGCCGCGGCCACGATCACCACCACGGGCAGGGGCGCACGGACCGCGATCGCGGCCGCTCCGGCGGAGCGCTCACGACGTCGTCGGCGATCAGTTGTGACTCCGCGAGTCGTCGCAGGCGGGGGCCGTGGGAGAGCTGCGCGACCAACATCGCGAACTGCGCCGACCTTCATCATGCCCGCACCCGAGTGGCTCATCTGGCCGCCGCTCACCGGGCCGCCGCCGGCTCCATCAGTGCCGCACGGCAGCGGTCAAGTGCCTCGACCGCCCCCTCGGCATCGCCCCCTTCCGCCGCGACCCAGGCGTCCGCTTCCTCGACGAGCGCATGCACCTCCGCAAGCAGCGAGCGCGCGGGCGCACCCTCGCGCTCGAGCGCATCGATCCGCTCCAACCGGCGCAGTACCGCGCGTGCCTCGTCCATCGACCGAACGTAGCCGCGGCCTGCGCACGCGTGAGTGCCGAAACCGTGTCGGAAGGGATACGGTCCATCCCCACCGTGGCCCCCAACCCCGACCGCGACCTCGGCGACGCGCGCGCCGCCATCGACCGCGGTGATGGTCGCGCCGCGCTGAAGAGCCTCGACCGAGCGCGCCGAGGCTACGCGAAGGCCCACGACTCCGAGGGGCTCGACCACGTGCTCAGCATGGTCGCGCTGGTCGACCAGAGCGACGAGCGCACGCGCGTCGGGCGCGAGAACGTGGCCTACGCCATCAAGCAGAACCTCCGACAGGAGAGCCGCCGTCTCGCCAGGCAGCGCGGCGAGGCGTGGATCGACCCCTATCCCGACCTGCAGGCGCCTACCGAGCACACCGGGCTCGTCCTGACGCGCCGGGTCAAAGTTGTGATCGGCATCGCTGTCCTCGTCGCGGTCCTGCTGATCGCCGCCGTCATCGTCGGGATCGCGCTGATCGACGTCGACCGCGCGACCGTCACGCTGCGGCTGGTCAACGACACTCAGCAGACGGTGCAAGTGCGTGGCTGCGATGACCAGGACTGCATCGCCCCGTGGATGAACCGCGAGGTCGGGCCCGGGCTCGAGACCGACGCCGATGTCGACACGGACGCCTTTGTCGACCTGTTCAAGGTCGAGCAGCCGGGACCGGACCTCTGCCTGCCCGTTCGCGTCCACGACGGATACCTGCTGCTGAACGGCGGCCCGGGCGCAATCGCAGTCAAGGTCTCGGACGCGACGGCGTGCCCCGGCACGACGGTGCTGCCCGTACCGGCGGCCCAGACGCCGCTCTAGCGGTTACGAAGCGAGCGCGGCGAAGTAACCCGCAGGACGCGGGCGGAGTCCCAGCAACGCGTCGTCCAGCGACGCCACCAGCGCAGCGCGGTCGCCGTGTGCGAGCGTCTCGACCACCGCCCTCCGCACCGCGTCCGCCGCTGTTCGGCCCGCGAGCTCGCCACGCGCGAGGCCCCGCAGACGCTCCAGCTGCTCGGCCCGGTCGGGGCCGGTCTCGCCCAGCAGCATCGCGGCACGCACGGCTGCGGCCCACAGCCCGTCGGGACCGCCCAGCAGTGCGACGAGCGCCTCCCGCAGCTGCTCCGACCGGAACGGCTCGTCCGCGAACAGCGACAGCTCCCAGCGGTCGAGAGCCTCCGCGAGGTCCGGATCCTCCTCCGCCCGCCCGAGGCGGGCGAGCAGGTCGCACGCCAGCCGCGCTCGAACTGCGTCCAGCCGCGTCGGCTCCCCCGATGGCTCCGCGGCCGCGATCGGCAAGACGGGCCTGATCGCGAGCGGTCGCCAGTCGAGCCGCTCGAACAGCACGGGGCCTGCCGCGACCGGCGCCGCCGTGGCGAGACGCAAGGCGCTGACCGCGTCGGCGAGCTCGCCCGGCGCGTCGGGCGGCTCGGGCTCGTTGGGCGGAAGCGAGCGCTCGAGCTCGAGCACGCACAGCCGGTCGGGCTCGCGCCCGAAGTCCGCGGGAAGCAAGCCGCCCGCCTCCGGCCAGTGCGCCGCCAGCTCGCCTGATGCCGCCAGGCGCACGCGCAGGCCGTCCGCGAGCTCGACCTGCGTTCCCGCCGACAGCCCCACGACCGGAGCCACCGCCGCATACGTGCGGCGCTTCCCGAACAGCGAGCGCTCGAGCTCCGCGTACGCGTGATCGAACGCTTCGTCGCGCCAGTCGAAGCCGCCACAGGCCTCGGCGACGTCAGCGAGCAGCGGCAGCACGATCGTCCGCAGCAGCGGCTGATCGCCGTCCTTCCCTGCGTGCGCGGCGGCGTAGATCGCCGCGGCCGGCTCGCGCCGAAGCTCTTCGAGGGCGAGCCGCGTATCTGCCAGCGTGCCCAGCCGCTCCGCGCGCGCGTCCACGTAGGAGCGCACGAGCGGCCGGTACTCGTACAGCGACGCCCGCCCACGCGAGGCGTGCTCCTCAAAGGCGAACGGGAGGTCGGCGCCGTCTGCGACGTCACGCGAGAGCAGCGAGAAGCCCGCCAGGCAGAAGCAGCGAAGGGAGCGGTACAGGTGCGGAGCGCGCACGGCCACGCATGCAGCTACGCGGCCGGCGGCTCCTTTCCTGTTTCATCGAGCGCGCCGCGGAGACGCTCAGCCGGCTGGCACGAAGGACACCAGTACGCGGTGCGGTTGTCGTCGCCCTGGCCGCGCGAGCGAATCGCGGCGCCGCAGCGAGGGCACGGGCGGCCGGCTTTCCGGTAGACCGACCTGACCGGGCGGCCGTCTTCCAGCGACGCGCGCATCAGTCGCGCCGCCTCGGCCAGAACGCGCTCGAGCTCCTCGTCGCTCACGTCGCCGAGCCACAGCCACGGCGAGAGCTCCGCATGCCACAGCGCCTCGGCCTTCCAGACGTTCCCGATCCCTGCGACGAGTCGCTGGTCGAGCAGCGCGTCGCCGAGCTCGCGGCCGCCGGGCTCTCGGCGCAGGTTCGCCACCATCGCGGAGAGGTCGGGCGGCGAGGACAGGATGTCCGGCCCGAGCCTGCGTGCGGCGCGCGCGCTCAGCTCCAGCACCGGCCCGTTCCAGAGCACCGCCTCACGCTCGGCGCCGCTCAGCACGAGCCACGGCGTGCCGCGCCTCGCTCGGCCGCGCTCGACCACCTGCCAGCGGCCGTTCATACGCAAATGGCTGCGCAGCACGAGGCCACCCTCGAAGCTCAGGAGCAGGTTCTTCCCGACGGCCTCCACCGCCTCCAGCTTGCGACCGTCGAGCCGCTCAGCAACGCGCTCCGCGGCGGCGCGCGGGTGCGGCGCCTCGACCGCGACCCGCTCGCCCACGAGCGCCTGCAGCCGGCGCGCCGCGCGGTGGAGCGAGTCTCCTTCGGGCATGCCGCGCTACCCTAGCGGCGAGGTGAGCGTCCGTATCGTCCTCGGCCTGGCGGTGGTCGCGATCGCCGCGGCATGCGGCGCGCAGAGCCCGGCCAGCGCCGGCGGCGGCCTGTACGGCACCGTGCGGATCAAGCCGGGGATACCTGTTTGTCGAGTGGGCACCTCGTGCACCCGCCCGGCCCGCGGCTTCCGTCTCGCCTTCTTCCGCAACGGCCGCAAGGTCGCGACCGCCACCACGGACGCCCGCGGCCGTTACCGCGTCTCGCTCGACAGTGGCCGCTACGCGGTGCACGCCGGCCGTCGCGCCATCTCGCGAAAGGCGGGTCTCCAACCGCTGAGGGTCGCCGTGCCGAACGGCCGCTTCGCGAAGCGCGACTTCACCTACGACGTCGGCATCCGCTGACCAGAGAGCGCCCCGAAGGGCGCTCTCTGTTGACGAAATGGCCGGCGTCAGGCCGGGCAGGGATTCGAGCTCAGGATGTTGCGGAAGTTGTTCGTCCTGAGTCGAACGGCCGGGTTCGGGTTCGGGTAGAAGCTGAACAGCAGCGGCCCGTACTCCGTCGCCGAGCTCCCGCCGAACGTGTTCGTGGTTCCCTTGATGTGGGTCCCGCCGAACTGCCACACGCACTGGCCGCTCGGGGTCCCGTTGGACGTTCCC
>JBEVNN010000046.1:0-4551 GCA_040508095.1 Gaiellaceae bacterium | reverse complement strand
AGCAGCTCGTCGTGGAGGGCCACCGCCGCGGCGGGGAGCTGCTCTTCGTCGAGGGCCAGGGATCGCTCTCGCACCCTGCGTACTCGGGCGTCACGCTCGGCCTGCTGCACGGCTCGGCGCCGCACCTGCTCGTCCTCTGCCACAAGGCCCATGCGACCGAGATCGAGGGGTACCCGGGTCACCCGCTGCCGAGCCTCCCGGAGCTGGTCGAGCTGCACCAGCGCGTCTCCCTGCCGCTGCGGCCGGCCCGCGTCGCCTGCATTGCGCTCAACACGGCCGACCTCGACGAGCAGGAGGCACGCGACGCGATCGCGGAGGCCGCGGCGGCCACTGGCCTGCCCGCAGACGACCCGGTACGCTTCGGCGCCGGCCCGCTGCTGGACGCCGTCCTCGCGGCACGTTCCGACTAAGGAGCTCGCGCATGTCCGCCGAAGAAGGTGGGAAGCTAGTGACGGGCCGCAACGAGGAGGAAAGGATTTGAAGACGACGAGGACGTGGGTTCTGCTGGCGTGCGCGTGCGCGGCGCTGGCGGGTGCAGGAGTCGCGGGCGCCGGCATCGACGTCGGGGTGACCGAGGACGCAGGGAAGGCCGGCAACGGCGCGGCGTTCTTCGCGACGCTTGGGGACGTCGGCCTGAAGGTGAACCGCATCTCGATCAACTGGGACCCCGCGGCGCCGACGAAGATTGCGGGCCAGGCCGAGATCGCGAAGTGGCTGCCACAGGCGCAGGTCAGCGGGACGCGGATCATCTTCGCCGTCGCGCCCGCGCAAGCGAAGGGTCTCACCGCCACTCCCGAGGCGAAGGGGCAGTTCATCGCCTTCGTCCAGCAGCTCGCGGCGACCTTCCCGACCGTGAAGGACTACGTGATCGGCAACGAGCCGAACCAGCCTTACTTCTGGGTGCCCCAGTACTCCGACGCCGGCAAGCCGCTGGCGGCGGCGCAGTACCTGCCGGTGCTGGCCGGCTCCTACGACGCGCTGAAGGCGAAGGACCCGACGATCAACGTGATCGGCGTCGGCCTGTCCCCGCGTGGCAATGACCTGGCGAAAGGAAAGAACACCCGCTCGCGCTCGCCGGTCCGCTTCCTGGCCGACCTGGGCCGTTACTACAGGCTCAGCGGCCGCAAGACGCCGATCATGGACGAGCTCGCCTTCCACCCGTACCCGCAGCCGCAGCAGGGCCCGCCTACCGTCCGCTACGCCTGGCCGACCGCGGGCCTGGCGAACCTCAACCGGATCAAGCAGGCGGTCTGGGACGCCTTCCACGGCACCGCGCAGCCAACCTTCGCCGAGACCGGCAAGACGTTCACCCGGCCGCTGCGCTTCGATCTCGACGAGGTCGGCTGGCAGGTCCAGATCCCGCCCGCGCTCGCGCCGATGTACCACGGCACGGAGACGCCCGGCTTGAGGCTCGTCAGCGAGGCGACGCAGGCTGACTACTACGCGGACACGATCAACGCAGTCGCCTGCGACTCGACCGTGCGGATGCTCAGCTTCTTCCACCTCATCGACGAGACCGACCTCGATCGATGGCAGAGCGGGCTCGAGCGCGCCGACGGCTCCCGGCGGCCCTCCTACGACCGCGTCAAGCAGACGCTCGCGCAGAACAACGGCACCTGCCAGGGGCGGCCGACCGTCAAGTGGAAGCACGCGACCGGCGTCGTCTCGCCCGCGGTTGCCTGGGGCAACCTGCGCAAGCCGTTCCCGCGGAAGCAGAAGCGCTGGAGCTTCAAGGCCGGCGCCGCCGAGCTGGTCGACTTCCGGGCCGGGGTCTTCAAGGCGGGGCCGCGCAAGGCCGTCCTCGGCAAGCGGCTCGCGAAGGGAAGGCCGAGGCCGCTGCTCTACGTCCAGGGCGCGATCAAGGCGCAGCGCCGTCTCGTCGTCTTCGGAGCTCGCAAACTGAAGCCCGGCAGGTACGTCTTTGCGATCAGGATGACCGCCTCGATGAACCCCAAGCGCGCGACCGTCTTCGTCAGCCGCGCCTTCCGCGTCCGCTGATGAGAGACCAGCGACTCGGGCGGCTCGCCGACCTGATCGTCGACTACTCGCTCGGCCTCGAGCCCGGGAAGGTGGTGCGCATAGACGCGCCGCCCGTGGCGTCGCCATTCGCCGTCGAGCTCTACCGGGCGGCGCTCGCCGCCGACGCGCACCCGTACTTGCACGTCGAGCCCGAGCGGCTGCCCGAGCTGCTGCTCGCGGAAGGCAGCGACGAGCAGCTGGACTTCGTCTCGCCGATTGCGCAGGCGGAGCTCGAGGAGGTCGACGCGATCGTCACCGTCTGGTGCCACTCGAACACGCGGGCGCTGAGCCGAGTCGATCCCGAGCGGCACCAGCGGCTGCTCGCGTCCTCGCAGCAGCTCGCGAAGCGCCGCTGGGAGCGGATGTCGAGCGGCGAGCTCGGGTGGTGCGGCACCCTCTTCCCGACGCAAGCCCATGCGCAGGACGCCGAGATGTCGCTCACCGAGTACGAGCGCTTCGTCTTCCGCGCGTGCCACGTCGAGGAGCCCGGTGAGCCGGTCGCGCACTGGCGGAGCGTGCGCGAGGAGCTTTCTGCCCGCGCAGGCTCCCTCTCCGAGGCGCGGGAGCTACGCATCGTCGGCCCGGGCACCGACCTGAAAGTCGGCGTCGAAGGCAGGAGCTGGAAGCCCGCGGACGGCCGCTACAACATGCCCGACGGCGAGGTCTACACGAGCCCGCTCGAAACCGTCACCGAGGGCGAGATCACCTTCGCCTTCCCCGCGCTCTTCAACGGCCGCGAGGTCGACGGGATCAGGCTGCGCTTCGAGGGTGGGCGGGTCGTGGCCGCGGAGGCCGACCGGGGGCGTGAGTATCTCGACGCGATGCTGAGCCTGGACGAGGGCGCGAGCCGGCTCGGCGAGGTCGCGTTCGGGCTCAACTACGAAATCGACCGGTTCACCAACAACACGCTCTTCGACGAGAAGATCGGCGGCACGATTCACGTCGCGCTGGGCTCGTCGTTCGAGGATCTCGGCGGGCAGAACCGGTCGGGGCTGCACTGGGATCTCGTGTGCGACCTGCGCGCCGAGGGCGAGGTGTACGCGGACGGCGAGCTCGTCTGGCGGACCGGCCGGTTCCTCGAGCAGCCCCAGCCCGCGGTCGAGCATGTCTGACCGTCTGCGGCGCCTGGCGGAGGTGCTCGTCGGCTACTCGGCCGGCGTCGAGCCCGGCGATCTCGTTGTCGTGCAGGGCCCCACGAACGTGGAGCCGCTGCTGGAGGAGCTCTATGCGGCGGCGCTGCGCGCCGGCGGCATGCCCTCGATGCGGGCCACGCTGGAGGTCGACGACCTGCTGCTGTCGGAGGGCAGCGACGAGCAGGCCTCGTGGGTCAGCCCCGCCGACCGCGAGGACGTCGAGCAGGCCGACGTGTGGATCGTGGTCGAGGCGCCGAGCAACACGAAGGCGTTGACGGGTATCTCGCCCGAGCGCGAGGCGCTTCAGCAACGGGCCCGGAAGGAGCTGCGGGAGCGGTACCTCGAGCGCGCGCTGCAAGGCGAGCTGCGCTGGGTGCTGACGGCGTACCCGACGCAGGCCGCTGCCCAGGACGCCGAGATGTCGCTCGCGCAGTACGAGGAGTTCCTCTACGCGGGCGCGTTGCTGGACAACGGTGACCCCGTCGCGCGCTGGCGCGCCTTCGCCGAGGAGATGCGGCGGGTCGCCGAGTTCCTCAACTCGAAGCAGGAGCTGCGGATCGTCGCGGAGGACACCGACCTCACGCTGGCCTTCGGCGGGCGCACGTGGATCCCCTCGGAGGGGCGCGAGAACTTCCCCGACGGCGAGGTCTTCACCGCGCCGCTCGAGACCGGCGTCGACGGCGTGATCCGCTTCACGTATCCCGCCGTGTTCCGCGGGCGGCAGGTGGACGACGTGCGCCTACGGTTCGAGGAGGGCGAGGTCGTCGAGGCGACGGCGGCTCGGGGGCAGGAGTTCCTCGAGGAGATGATCGCCGTCGACGAGGGCGCGAAGCGGGTCGGCGAGCTGGCGTTCGGCCTCAACGACGCCATCCAGCTCTTCACGCGCAACATCCTCTTCGACGAGAAGATCGGCGGGACCGTGCACCTCGCGCTCGGCAGCGCCTACCCCGAGTGCGGCGGCACGAACCGCTCGGCACTCCACTGGGACATGATCTGCGACCTGCGCTCGGGCAGCGAGGTCTACGCGGACGGCGAGCTCGTCTACCGCGACGGGCGCTTTCTGGCCGTCTGACCCGCGTCGCGGTCATCGCCGACACCCACCTGCCGCGCGGGGCACGGCGGCTACCCGAGGCCTGCGTGCGCGAGCTGGAGCGGGCCGACCTGATCCTGCATGGCGGCGACGTGGTCGCGGCTCCGGTGCTGCGGGAGCTGGAGGCGTTCGCGCCCGTCGAGGCCGTGTTCGGCAACATGGACGAGCCCGCGCTGCGGGAGGCGCTACCGGAGCGGCGGGTGGTCACGGTCGAGAGCGTGCGGATCGGAATGGTTCACATCCCCGGCGAGCGGGCGGGAAGGGAGGAGCGGCTGGTGTCGTGGTTCCCCCTCTGTGACGCGGTCGTCT
>JBEVNN010000044.1:0-2588 GCA_040508095.1 Gaiellaceae bacterium | reverse complement strand
CCTCGTCGGCGATCACCTCGAACGACTCCCTGCGCGTCTCCTCGTCGGCGACGACGCCCTCCCGGAGGGCCTCGACGTGCCCGAGGATCGCGGTGAGCGGGGTGCGCAGCTCGTGCGTCACGCTCATCAGGAAGTTTCGCTCCAGCTCCTCCGACTCGCTCAGCCGCGACGCCATCTCGCCGAAGCGGTCGGACAGCAGCCCGATCTCGCCGGCCGCGCCGCTCGGCACCTCGACGTCGTAGTTCCCGCTGGCGACCTGGTCCGCGGCGTGCGTCAGCTGGAGTACCGGTGTCGTGATCCGCCGCGACAGGTACCACCCGAACGCGCCGGCGACCAGCACTCCGCCGGCAAACGCGAGCAACAGCCGCTCGATCAGCGCCAGCCACTTCTGGTTGAGCACCGTCTCCGGCTTCGCCACCACCAGCGTGCCGAAGAAGCTGTTCCCGACCCGTAGCGGGAGCGCGGCAGCGAGCAGCTGCTGGTCGCTGCCTGGCGGCCGAAAGGTGAAGTTGAGCGGCCTCTTCCGCTGCCGGATCGCCCGCTCGTTCACGACACCCTTCGGCAACGGGGTAATCCTGCCGGTGAAGAGGTCGAGTCCCCGGTAGAAGACCTTATCGCCGGTCGCGAGCTCCACCCCGGAAGCCGGAAGCAGCTTCACCCCGGCCCGCTTCGAGTAGAGCTGCGTGAGCCCGTCGGCCTCCCGGCCGAGCTCCTGGTAGGCCTGGGTGCGCGCCTGGTTTTGCGCGTATTCGCGGAAGAGCCGCAGCGCGATCGCCGCGGAGACCAGCCCCGAGATCACCACCGCCAGCAGGAAGAGCGCCGGAAGCTGGAAGCGGAGCGACCGCAGCATCGCGGCCTCGGCTCGGCTAGGCGCTCACGGCCGCGTCCCGCGCGGGAGCGACCTTGTACCCGACCCCCCAGACCGTGACGATCGGGGAGGCCTCGCCGAGCTTGCGGCGGAGTTGGCGCACGTGCACGTCGACGGTGCGCGTGTCGCCGGCGAACGTGTAGCCCCAGACGCGCTCGAGCAGCTGGTCGCGCGTGAGGACGAGACCCTTGTGGTCGAGCAGCTCCCAGAGCAGGTCGAACTCCTTCGGCGCCAGCTGCACTTCCGTGCCGGCCACGCGCGCCTCGCGGCGGCCGGCGTCGATCTCGAGGTCGCCGTGCTTGATCTGCTTCGACTCGCTCTCGCGCCGGTCGGGCACGGCACGCCGAAGGATCGACTTCACGCGCGCGACGAGCTCACGCGGGTTGAACGGCTTCGTCAGGTAGTCGTCGGCCCCGACCTCGAGGCCGATGATCTTGTCGACGTCCTCGTCGCGGGCGGTCAGCATCAGGATCGGCACGTCGGAGCGCTGACGGATCCGGCGGCACACCTCGATCCCGTCGACGTCCGGGAGCATCAGGTCGAGGATGATCAGGTCGGGCCGCTGCGACTCTGCCTCGGCGAGCGCGTCACCGCCGGTCGCCACCGTGCGGACCCCGTAGCCCGCGTTCTTCAGGTAGAGGGCGACGAAGGACGCGATCGAGGACTCGTCCTCGACCACCAGCACTGTCTGCGCCTGAGCTGTCACGGGACTCAGGATGCCAGAGACGGCTGTCAGCCCCGCGGCGGCGGCGGCGTTCCGAGGTAGAACGTCGTCGAGAAGTCCGGAAGCGACTCGTAGGGTGCCGAGTCGATCGACATGGTGCCGTCGTTCACGCCGAGGTCGCCGGCGCCGTCGACGGTCACGTTGCCGTAGCCGACCGCGGAGATCGAGATGTTCGCGCCGCGCACGTTGACGTTGAAGCGTCCCTTGTCGATGCGGAAGGCGATGTTGCGGCCCTTGCAGAGCCACGTCCCCACGGCGATGCGGTGCGCATGCGGCCTGCAGGTGAGCTGCGGGACGTTCGCGTCGAAGGGCTTGAAGTCACGGATCTGGACACGTCCGTTCCGCGCGACGCGCCCGATCACGGCCCCCTTGAGCTTGAGCACGACGGTGCCGCGGCCGCGCTTGACCGACAGCGTGCCGTCCGCCGGCGTGTCGGCTGCGAGCGCGAGCGGTACCGTGATGACTGCGAGCACGGTTGCGATGGCGAGAACGCCTCTCATGTGCACGGAAGTATCGGTACCCCCGGTGAGTTGGGGATAAGCGGGTTGTAAGGAATGCGTAAACGTCTACGAGGAGCGGGGCTTTCGGCCGCTACAGCGGCGCTGGCGGCGGTCGGGCTCGCGGCCTCCGCGCCCGCGCAGCCTGGACCGCCGAACCTGCTCGGCCTGCGCATCTCCAACGGAGGCACGCCGTTTGCCGGCGATACTCCCTGGCTGGCGACGGTGAGCCCGAACGGCGACGGCTTCCGGGACCGCGCGCTGATCCGCTTCAAGCTCGACCGCCCGGCGACTGTCGAGGTCCGCGCGGTCGCGACGGCCGAGGTGCAGCAGCCCGCGAAGACCGTCTGGAGCGTGCGGCGGCAGTTGGCGTCCGGCCCGCACGTAATCGCCTGGAAGCCGAAGCGCTCGACGCCCTCCCGCACGTACCTGCTCCGTTTCGTCGTGGTGGGATCGGGCGGCGCGCGGCGCGTCTACGGGTTCGACCCTCCGCGCCGCG
>JBEVNN010000021.1:0-7746 GCA_040508095.1 Gaiellaceae bacterium | reverse complement strand
CGGGCCGTTCGTCGTACAGCTCGAGCAGACGGTCCTGATACGCCGAGAGGCGGAAGAAGTAGTTCGTCTCCTCGATCCGCTCCGGTGGGATCCCGTGCTCGGGGCACAGGCCGTCGACCAGGTCGGCCTCGCTTTTGAACTCCTCGCAGCCGACGCAGTACAGGCCGCTGTAGACGTCCTGGTAGATGTCGCCGTTGTCGTAGATGCGCTGCAGGAACTCCTGGACGAAGCGATGATGGCCCTCGTCGGTGGTGCGGATGAAGAAGTCGTACTCGGCACCGACCCGCTCAGGCAGCTCCCGCCACTGTTCCACGATCTCGTCGACGTACGCCTTTGGATCGAGCCCCTGCTCCTCGGCGACCCGGTAGACCTTGGACGCGTTCTCGTCGGTGCCGGTGAGGAAGAAGGTCTCGTCCCCGCGCTGGCGGTGGTGTCGCACCAGCACGTCGGCAGCGATCGTCGTGTACGCGTGGCCGATGTGCGGCGCAGCGTTGACGTAGTAGATCGGTGTGGTCAGGTAGTAGCGCATCGCGGTCAATGATACGAGCGGGCCCGTGCTGCCTTCGCGCGCGGTACCGCCACGCCGCCGCGGCAGCTGCCGCG
Organism: Gaiellaceae bacterium; assembly: GCA_040508095.1. Lineage (GTDB taxonomy): Bacteria > Actinomycetota > Thermoleophilia > Gaiellales > Gaiellaceae > AC-32. Next base: position 7,143 of record JBEVNN010000021.1, on the reverse strand, counting down.
AGCAGCGCCGCGACGATTCCCGCCATAAGCGGTCGCGGGAAGCGCCGGCCGGCCCGGCCCTCCGCGGCGCTCAGCGCGATCCGATCCGGGCGAGGCGACACCGCGAACGGCTGGGGAAAGGCCACAGGGGCGGCGCGCACTGCCCGCTGCGGCGCAGGCGGAGCTTCGTCCGTCCGTTCCGACGCGATAAGCCGCTCGGCCCGCGCGGACGACGGGCCCAGCGCAGCACGGAACATGGGGGCAGACGTCGCCGAGCGCGGCTGAGCGACGGCACGCATCGTCCGCTCCACCTCCGGGATAGGCGGGTGAGCCCACCGCGGCGGCGACGTGCGAGCCCTTGGTCGCGCCGGCGCGTGTCGCGGTTCCGCAACCGGCGCGGCGTCGGACGGCGGCGCGATCGCGACCGGAGCCGGAGGAGGCGGAAGCGCAGGCTCCGTCCTTGGCACCGGATCGGGCGCCGGCGGCTCGCCCGGCGGAGGCGGCTGGGCGAGCGGCGGCAAGAAAAGGAGCGGGTCGAGGTACCCCTCCGGGTCGGCGGCCTCGCGGACGCCGAGGTGCACGTACGGGACGGGCTGCTCGGACACCCCGCTCGGGCCCACCGCACCAACCGCGTCGCCCTCGGCGACGGCCGCCCCGCGCCCGACTGACACTGAGCCGAGATGCAGCAGCGTGACGGAGTAGCCGTCAGGCGTCTGGATCGCGACTGTCCGCCCGCCGGTCGGCACGGTTCCGGCGAACGAGACGACACCGCCGACAGGCGCGACAACCGTTGCGCCGGCTCCCGCGCCGATGTCTATCCCACGGTGGAGACCGCCCGCATACGGATCGGAGCCGAAGCTGAAAGCGTGCAGAACCGGCCCTTGCACCGGCCAGGACCACCCGTTCGCCGTTGCGGGCGCGACGAGCGCGGCCGCCGCGGCGCAGCACGCGAGCCGCGCGAAGAGAGAACCGATCTGTTGCCAGTTTTGCAAACCGAAGTCACGGTAGCAAGCGGGCTCCGCCGTTGTCAAATATGATTACAGCGACGAGCGGTAGAGCCGGTTTCGCGGCACGCCGGTCAGCTTCGAGACGATCTCAGCCGCCCGCCGGCGGGGCAGGCCTGCCTCGACGAGCTCCGCGACAGCCTCCTCGGCCCCGGCTTCGTCTGAAGAAACGGCCGCTTCGCCGAGCACGAGCGTGACCTCGCCGCGAACCAGCTCCGGGAATCGCTCCGCGAGCTCTGCGACCGACCCGCGCGCGACCTCCTCGAACCGCTTCGTCAGCTCACGGCAGACCGCTGCCGGACGATCCGGGACCACGCGCGCGAGGACCCGAAGTGAGCGCGGCAGCCGCTGCGGCGACTCGAAGGCCACCACCGCCCACGGCCGGCGCGCGAGCTCTCCTCCGAGCTCCAGCAGCGCGCGCTCACCGCGCGGTAGGTAGCCGATGAACTGGTACTGCTCGCCGACCAGGCCGCTCGCGACGAGCGCGGTCTCGACCGCCGACGGCCCCGGGAGCACGGTCACGTCGATCCCCGCTTCCAAAGCAGCCCGCACGAGGCGTCCACCCGGATCGTTGATCCCCGGCATCCCCGCGTCGCTCACCAGCGCGAGCCGCTCGCCGGCCTCTAGCCGCGGCAGCAACTCGGCCGTCCGCTTCGCCTCGTTGTGCTCGTGGTATGAGATCAACCGCGCCGAGACTCCGTGCCGTTCCAGTAGTGCGCGAGTGTGTCGCGTGTCCTCCGCGAGCACGACGTCCGCCTCGGCGAGCTCGCGCAGCACGCGCAGCGTCACGTCTCCGAGGTTCCCGATCGGCGTCGCGCAGACGGCGAGCGGCACTGCTAGGTCCCCGCGTCGAGCGCCTCGAAGGCGATCATGCCGGCACCGATCACGCCCGCAACGCCGCCGAGCTGCGCTTGCACGATCCGCAGGTTGTCGCGTCCCGGCGGGAGGGCGTCCTGGGCGAGCACCTCGCGCGCCGACCCGAGCAGGAACTCGGCCGCGGCCTCGCCGAAGCCTCCGCCGATCACCACCAGCGCCGGCTCGAGCGCGTTGACGAAGCCGGCGATCGCCGCTCCCAGGTACCGACCTACCGAGGCGAGCGCCTCCAACGCCGCCGCCTCACCGGCTGCGGCTCGCCGCACCAGATCGCGCGCGTCGGAGTCGGGGCCGAAGCGTTCGCGCGCCAGCCCGTCCGCGGCGATGCCCGTCGCGAAGGACTCGAGGTGCCCGCGCCCGCCGCAGCGGCACGGAGGCCCGTCGAGCTCGACGACGACGTGGCCGAGCTCCGCCCCGCTTCCCGTCGCGCCGCGGTAGGGCTTCCCGTCGAAAATCAGGCCGCCGCCGACTCCGGTGCCGAGCGTCAGCATCACGAGGTCGCGGGCGCCCCGAGCCGCCCCCATCTGCCACTCGGCGATCGCGGCCGCGTTGCCATCGTTGTCGATCGCGACCGGCAAGCCGTGCTCGGCTCGCATCCGGTCGCGGAAGTCGACGTCCACAAGCGGCACGTTCACCGAGGCGACCGCACGGCCACGCCGCTGGTCGATCCGCGACGGGATTCCGAAACCGAGCGCTGCGACTCCCACACCGCTCCGCAGGCCTTCCACGATCGCGTCGAGCTGAGAGAGCAGCGCGTCTTCCGAATCCACGTCCGTCGGCTGTTGGATCCGGCCCTCGATCGAGCCCTCACGGGTGACGAGCGCCGCGGCGATCTTCGTCCCGCCGACGTCGACTCCGATGACGGGCGACCGCTCCAAGGGCGGGTACCATACGCCGCCGGATGTCGGCCCCCGGCGGAGAGAAGCCCTATCGCCTCTACCGCGGTGGACGAACCAAGGGCCGCGTCCCGGCGGTCGGCCGCCCGGAGAAGACTCGGCGCGAGCGGGACGACCGCGACGGCCGCCGCCGCTACCGCGGGCCGGGCCCGAAGCCTGCCGCGCGCCGGCCGCGGCAGATCCGCTGGGGCCGCGAGATCGCGATTGCGCTCGTCCTGATCGTCCTCTTCTTCATCGTCTGGGGCGCGCTGGGGTACCTCGTCTTCCGGGGCGGCGTCAAGGACGCGAACAAGCGGCTGCCGCCGGCGGCGCGGCGCGCGCTCACACCCGTCAAGGGCAGCCTGTTCTCGGACCCGAGCGCGATCCTGCTCCTCGGCACCGACCACTCGCTGGCGGCCTCGCGATCCGGCGACCGCCATTCGGACTCGATCACGATCCTCCGGACCGACCCCGACCACCACCGGCTCTACTACCTCTCCATCCCCCGCGACCTCCGCACCGACATTCCCGGGTACGGCAACGCCAAGATCAACACCGCGTACCAGGTGGGCGGGCCGCGGCTCGCGATCCAGGCGGTCGAGAACGCGACCGGCCACGCGATCCCGATCAACCACGTCGTGCTCGTCAACTTCGGCGAGTTCAAGGAGCTGATCGACTCGGTCGGCGGGATCGACATCGTCGTCCCGAGGCGGATCCAGTCGAAGTTCGACTGCCCCTACGGCACCGAGGCGCGCTGTGCGCGCTGGCCCGGCTGGCGTTTCCAGCCCGGCGAGCAGCACATGAACGGCCAGCGCGCGCTCATCTACTCGCGCGTGCGCAAGAACCTGCTCGACCCGGCTGAGAGCGACATCACCCGCGGCGAGCGGAACCAGCAGGTGCTGCAGGCGCTGTTGAGCAAGCTCGCGAGCTTCAGCACCTTCATGAAGCTGCCGCTCATCGGTGGCGACGTGATGAAGCCGCTCGCGACCGACCTTTCGCCGAACGACTTCGCTGCCCTCGGCTGGGCGAAGTTCCGCGCGGGACGGACGATCCACTGCCGTCTCGGCGGCACGTCGACCGGCGGTGACATCACGCCGAGCGAGAACAACGCGAACGTGATCCTGATGGTGCTCGGGAAGTCGGCCGTTCAGCCGCCCGCGCCGACCGGAGACACCTACCCGCCCGGATGCCTGATCGGCGCGCCGCAGGCCGGGCGCTAGAAACGCCGGGCGGCCGGGAGTAGGGTCGCCGGCTCAGGGTTCTCCGACGCCAGGAGCAGCCGATGCGCCAGCGACACCGACCGCGAGCCGTCTCCTACTCCCCCGTCACGCGGCGCTTCCGTGAGGTGCTCGCGGCCCATGCCGAGGCGGAGCGACGCGGGATTCCGGTCGACGAGGTCGCGCTGAGCGGCGCGAGCTGTCCGAGGAACGGCGCCTTACTCATGGAACGTCTGGCCCCGCGATCCTGCTCGCGTTCCCCGGCGGCTCGACGGGCGAGAACGCACTCACCGGGGCTGCCCATGGCAAGGCGCCGAGGCGTGACGTCAACTGGTTCCTGAACCAGATCGATCCGATCTTCCCGGGCACCTCGGCGGCGTACTCCGGGGTCGCCTACGAAGATCATTGGTCGATGGACCCGTGGCACCGCGGCGCCTACTCCTACTGGCGCCTCGGCGAGTACACGACGTTTTCAGGGTACGAGGGCGTGCAGGAGGGGAACATCCACTTCGCCGGCGAGCACACCGACCCGGAGGAGCAGGGGTTCCTCAACGGCGCTGTCACCTCCGGCGAGCGGGCCGCTTCAGAGGTGCTGCATCAGATCTGAACGCGGGCGGGCGCCTAGGCCTCGGCGGCCTTCTTCTTCTCTTCCTTCTTCTTCGGCTCGCCTCCGCTCTCGGCGCCGGCGCCGTCCTTCGAGGGCTCCTTCTTGCGGGAGCGCCCGTAGTCGGTCGTGTAGAAGCCGGAGCCCTTGAAATGCACCGCCACCGGGTAGAGCACGCGCTCCACCGGGCCCTCGCCGCAGACCTCGCACGCCTCGGGCGCCGCGTCGCCGATGCGCTGGAGCAACTCGAAGACGTGCCCGTTCGGGCAGCGGTACTCGTAAATCGGCATGAACTGGCGAAGCTTAGCGGGGTGACCCTACGACGCCCGCTCGCGATCCAGCGTCTCGCGGTAGCACGGGGCGTCCTCGAACGCCGCCAGGCCGGGCTGCGTCGGGCGTGGGCGTGGGCGCTTGCGGCGCACGGCCGCGAGGGCTGCGGAGGCGCCGACGAGACCGCCGATCACGAACGAGCGGATGCGGTCGGCCCGGGTCTCGCGGTCCATGGCGCGATTGTACGGTTGGCCCCGTGATCTCGACCCTCGGCGACGTGCTGCTGGACGTGGTCGTCCGCTCGCCCGGCGCCCTCGCTCCCGGGGCTGACACACCGGTCGAGACCAGGCTCGCGACGGGCGGCCAGGCCGCGAACGTGGCGGCGTGGGTGGTGGAGCTCGGCGGTGCCGCACGCTGCGTCGCCAAACGGGCGGACGACGCGGCCGGGGAGCTCGCGCGCTCGCTGCTGGAGGCACGGGGCGTCGAGCTCGTCGGGCCTCGGGGCGACGGCTCGACAGGCGTGGTGGTCGCGCTGGTGGCCGAGGACGGCGAGCGGACGATGGCGACCGACCGCGGGATCTCGACCGAACTGAGCGCCGACGAGATGGAGCCCGGCTGGTTCGAGGGCTGTGAATGGCTCCACCTCTCCGGCTACGCGCTGCTGGCGGAGCCGATCGCGGAGGCCGCGCTGGCGGCCGCGCGTCTCGCGCGCGGGCGCGGGGCTCAAATCGCGGTCGACCTGTCGTCATGGAGCGCGATCCGGGCCTACGGCGCCGAGCGCTTCCGCGCGAACCTCGATGCGGCGGCGCCCGACGTCGTCTTCGCCAACGAGCCCGAGTGGGAGATGGTCGGCGGCGCCTACGCGCTGGCGGAGACCGCGGTCGTCAAGCGCGGCTCACGCGGCGTCGAGGTGCGGACGGCCGACGGCGTCGAGCAACACGCACCGCTCGGCGCCGAGGTGGTCGACACGACGGGCGCGGGAGACGCGCTGGCTGCGGGCTTTCTCGTCGGCGGCATCGAGCTCGGGCTCGAAGCGGCAGCGCGCTGCGTCGCGCAGCTGGGGGCTGTCCCGCCATGACGGATTTGCTCCGAATAGCGCCTGAAGTGCAACAAGCCCTCCACGACGGCGGCGCGGTGGTCGCGCTCGAGACTACGCTCGTCGCACACGGTTTCCCACCCGGGGTGGGGGTGGAGGTGGGCCAGGCGGCGGAGGCGGCGGTCAGGTCCGAAGGGGCCGTGGCCGCAACGGTCGGTGTGCTCGACGGCGCCCTCGTCGTGGGGCTCGACGAGAGCCAGCTCTTGCGCTTCGGCGCGGCCGGCCCCGAGGCTCGCAAGGCCGGCCCGCGCGACCTCGGCGCGTGCGTCGCGAGCGGCGAGCTCGGCGCGACCACCGTCGGCGGCACACTCGCGGCCGCGCGCCTCGCCGGGATCCGGTTCATGGGCACCGGCGGGATCGGCGGCGTCCACCGCGGCTACGCGGAGCGGCCGGACGTGTCCGCCGACCTCGCTCAGCTCGCGCGCACGCAGGCGCTCGTGGTCTCCTCCGGGATCAAGTCGCTGCTCGACGTGCCCGCGACCGCCGAGCTGCTCGAGACGCTCGGCATCCCCGTCCTCGGCTACCGCACCGGCGAGCTGCCGCTCTTCTACAGCGCGGGCGGCGGCCCGCCTGTCTCCGCGCGAGTCGAGTCGCCCGAGGAGGCGGCGCGTACCGCCGACGCGCACTGGGAGCTCGGCGGCGCCGCGCTGCTCCTCGCGCGCGACCCCGACGACGGGATCGACGTCGAGCCACTCGTCGAGGAGGCGCTCGCGGCCGCAGAGGCGCAGGGCGTCAGCGGCCAGGCGGTGACGCCATTCGTGCTCTCGTTCCTGCACGAGCGCAGCGGCGGGCGCACGCAGGACGTGAACCGCGAGCTGATCGTCGCGAACGCGCGCCTCGCAGCGCAGGTTGCAGTCGCAGCTACTCGCTGAACGACGAGAGGAACTCGTCCACCGACAGCGCAGTCAGCGTCTGCAGCTTGGCGCTGCCGCGCGCCCCGAGTGCCACAGACACGCGCGCGATCGTCTCGGCGTCGGGAGCCTCGACCACGTTGACGAAGTCGAACGGCCCGAGCGTCGCCCACTGGTGCAGGACCTTCGCGCCGAGCTCCTCGACGTCACGATTGACCTCCCGCAGCCGGTCGGGGTTCGCCTTCAGCGTCTGCACGCCCTGGGCGGTCAGGCTCGTCAGCATGATGTAGGTCGGCATCGCGTTTCCTCCTCGATCGCGGACCGCCCGACTCTACTCGGGCCGCCTGGTCGAAGTAGAGGAGGCTCGCGCCGAA
>JBEVNN010000004.1:0-2627 GCA_040508095.1 Gaiellaceae bacterium | reverse complement strand
TCGGGCGCGCGATCGCTTCCTTGGCGAGGTACATCGCGTAGTCGGCGGAGCCGCCAATGCCGACGCCGACGATCCCGGGCGGGCACGGCTTGCCGCCGGCGCCGACGATCGACTCGAGCACGAACTGCTTGATCCCCTTCACGCCGTCGGCGGGGACGCACATCTTCAGGAAGCTCATGTTCTCGGAGCCCGAGCCCTTCGGCACGCACTTGACGTCGAGCCCGTCCCAGTCCGGGATGAATTCCCAGTGCACGATCGGCAGGCGGTACCCGGTGTTCGGACCGGTGTTCTCCCGCGTGATCGTGTGGACGGCGTTCGAGCGCAGCGGATGCTCCAGCGTCGCGCGCTCGGTGCCGGCTTTCAGCGCCGCGTAAATGTTGGCCGGGTGGAGCGGGAAGTGCTCGCCGACCCGGCACGTGTAGACCGCGATCCCGGTGTCCTGGCAGACGAGGTTCTTCTGGTCGTCAGCGACCTCGACGTTGCGCACGATCGTGTCGAGCACGCGGCGGCCGGGAACCGAGGTCTCGCGCTGCTGCGCGTCGAGCAGGGCGTCGCGGAGGTCCTGCGGGATGTCCTTCAGCGCCCAGACGTAGAGGTACGCCGCGGCGTCCTCGACGGCCTGGCGTAGATCCGTGGCCACCACGCTCATGCGTTCACCAACCCTTCGATCTCGCTCCATCGCTCCGCGATCACTTCCGGCCCGACCGGCGTCCGGCCGAAGTCGACCTCGTTGCTCGAGACCCAGCGGGCGACGTCGAACTCCCCGCCCGCGGCCTCGAGCACCTTCCCGGAGAACGTGCACTCCTGAGAGGCCAGGAAGAGCACGCCCGGAACGACCTGTTCCGGCTCGAGCTCTCCGGGCGCGGTTTCGCGCACGAGAACCCGTGTGGCGGCCGCCGGCGAGATCGCGTTCGCGTGGATGCCGTGCGCCGCGCCCTCGGCCGCGGTGACGATCATGAGCGCGAAGTGCGCCATCTTCCCGACGGCGTACGCGGCGAGCCCCGGCCTCGTACGGTCGACCGCCATCGCGCGGCCCGACGTCGTGAACACGAACCGCCCGTAGCCCCGCTCCTTCATCGCCGGAAAGGCCGCGCGCGTGATCTGGAAGGGCGCGTCGATGCTCACGCGGCGCATGCGGTCCCAGCTTCGGTCGGCCACTTCCAGCTCCTCCCAGATCACCAGGCCGGCGTTCTGAACGACCACGTCGAGCCGACCGAAGCGCTCGACGGCCTGGTCGACGATCCGGGCGCCGGCCTCCTCGTCTTCGAGGTTCTCGTAGGAGGCGACCGCCGCGCCGCCCGCTGCGGTGATCTCGGCCACGACGTTGTCCGCGATCGTCGGGTCCCCGCCGCTCCCGTCGGGCTCGACGCCTGCGTCGTGGACGACCACCGTCGCGCCGCGGGCCGCGAGCGCGCGCGCATAGGCGGCCCCGAGCCCGCGGCCGGCCCCGGTGACGAGCGCGATCCGGTCGTCGAACCTGATCACGCGGCTCGCTCCGCCGCCCCGGTGCCGGCGCGGCGGCCGAAGACGGTGCACTCGAGCAGGCTGTTGCCCATCATCCGGTTGCGCCCGTGCGTGCCGCCCGCGATCTCGCCGCAGGCGAAGAGGCCGGGCAGCGTCGTTTCGCCGTGCTCGTCGATCACGAGGCCTCCGTTCTGGTAGTGCAGGACCGGGAAGGTGAGGATCGGCTCGCGCAGGGGGTCGATCCCGGCGGAACGGTAGCGGCGCAGCATGTAGGGCAGCGAGATGTCCGCGTCGTGCTCGGAGACGCGGGTCGTGTCGAGCAGCACCGCGGGGCGGCCGTCGGGGGTCTCGACGCCACGGCCGGCCTCAACCTCGTCGAAGATCGCCTGCGAGACGGCGTCGCGCGGGCCGAGCGGATCGGTGAACTCCTCGCCCTCCGCGTTCAGCAGCGTGGCACCGTAGGCACGCGTGGTCTCGGGGATCGAGTACCCCTGCATCGTGGGTGGCCACGCGCCCCCGTTCGGGTGGTACTGAAGCGCGTCGAGGTCGCGGCTCTCGGCGCCGAGCTCGAGCGCCAGCCTCGTCACCTCGCCCGTGGCTCCGGGGTGGTTGGTCGACAGCTCGCCCCGCTCCTCGGCCTCGCGGTAGCAGCGGCCGCCCGCCGCGAGCACGACGGCGCCCGCGTCGATCACGAGCTCCTCGCCGCTCTTGCGCCGGCAGGTCGCGAGCCAGCCGTTCTCGTGCTGTTCCAGAGTCACGAGTGGGGAGTTCGGGAAGGCCTCGCCGCCCGAAGCGGTGTAGGCGTCGCGCAGCGCGGTCGTGATCGCGTGCCCGGTGCGGTCGCCGACCTGCAGCAGGCGCTTCCGACTCGAACCGCCGCAGCGCGCGAGCCGGTAGCCGCCGTTCTCGGGCGTGAACTCGACGCCGTTCTCCTCGAGCCAGTGAATGGCCGCAGGCGCTTCGCCGGTGAGGACCTGCGCCAGTGCGCGGTTCGCCGTCTCGTGCGAACTCTGCCACACGTCCTCCGCGTGCTGTTCGGGCGAGTCGTCGTCGCCGAACGCGGCCTGGATGCCGCCCTGCGCCTTCGCGGAGTTGCACGACTGGAGGGCACCCTTCGCCACGAGCGCAACCCGCGCACCCGCGCGCTCGGCGGACAGCGCGGC
>JBEVNN010000293.1:0-4469 GCA_040508095.1 Gaiellaceae bacterium | reverse complement strand
CGAGCTCGATGCTCTCGGCGCCTGAAGCCCTGGCCTGGCTCGAGTCGCTCTCGCCGTGGCCGGAGGAGGTCGGCCTCGGCCGGATGCGAGCGCTGCTCACGGAGCTCGGCGAGCCCCAGCGCGCCTTTCGCGCGATCCACGTCGTCGGCACGAACGGCAAGTCGACCGCCACGCGCCGCGCGGCGGCGTTCCTCGCGCGCGAGGGCCTGAGTGTCGGCGCCTACACCTCGCCGCACGTCGCCGGCTGGAGCGAGCGGATCCAGGTCGACCTCGAGGACGCGGATCTCGAGACGGCGCTCGAGCGCGTGCGGGCTCCGGCCGAACGGCGAGGCGCGACGCAGTTCGAGGTGCTCACGGCCGCCGCGCTCGCGGAGTTCGCGGCCGCGGAAGTCGACGTCGCGGTGGTCGAGGCCGGCCTCGGTGGGCGTCTCGATGCGACGAACGTCCTCGACGCAGAGGTCGTGGCGTTGACGAACGTCGCGCTCGACCACACGGACGTGCTGGGCGACACGCGCGAGGCGATCGCGGCCGAGAAGCTCGCCGTGGTCGCTCCCGGCGCGACGGTTGTCCTCGGCGAGCCCGAGTGGGCGAGTCACGCGCGCGCGCGCGAGGCGGGACGCGTGATCAACGCTCAGGACGTGGGGCGCGCGGCGGCGGAGGCGATCGTGGGGAGGCCGCTCGACGGCGAAGTCGAGACCGTGCTCGCGGGCCGCTTCGAGCGGGTCGGCGAGGACGTCTTCGCCGGCGCGCACAATCCCGCCGGCGTGGAGTGGCTGCTCGAGCGGCTGCCGCGGCGCGACTATGTCGTCGTCGCCTCGATCCTGGCCGACAAGGATGCGGACGCGGTGCTTCAGCGCCTCGCCGGGGCGGGCCGGGTGCTCGTCGCGACCGCCTCGCACAGCGCGCGGGCACTGCCTGCCGAGGAGCTGGCACGCCTCGCGCAGGCGTACTTCGACACGGTCGAGACGGTCGCCGACCCCGGCAACGCACTCGCCCGCGCGCGCGAGCTCGCGGGCGATAACGGAGCCGTTCTCGTCACCGGTTCGCTCTACTTATTGGCCGATCTCACCGTCCGACTCCAGCACGTACCATGGGACAGTTCGGCGAGCGCCTGAGCGTCTTCGCAGTCGCGGTCGTCTTCGTGCTGGCGATCATCGGTCTCGCGTTTGGCGCCGGATACCTCGTCGGAAAGCTCCTTCTCTGAGGAGACGCACGTGCTGGTAGCCGACAACGGAATCTTCGACTTCTTCAGCCACAGCACGTGGATCGTCATCCGCAACCTGACGATCTTCTTCGTCGTCGTCTTCTGGCTCGCGACCGCGTTCTGGGTCTACAAGGATGCGCGGCGTCGGATCGAGGACCCGTGGCTGGTCGGGATGGCCCTCGTGCTCGGCCTCATGCCGCCGTTCATCGGCCCGCTGGTGTACATGCTCTTCCGGCCGCCCGAGTACATCGAGGACCGGCGCGAGCGCGAGCTCGAGATCAAGGCGATGGAGCAGCGGCTCTCGCGCCGCGACATGCACTGCCCGGTCTGCCGGGCCGAGGTCGACCAGTCGTTCCTCGTCTGCCCGGTCTGCACCACGCGGCTGCGCCAGGCCTGCCGCAACTGCAAGCAGCCGCTCGAGGCGCTCTGGCAGGTGTGCCCGTTCTGCGAGACCCCGGTCGAGCCCGCCGCGGTCGAGTCGTTCGGCGAGACGCAGGCGCTCACGCCGCCGCGGCGCGAACGGCGCGCCTAGGCATCGCTTGCGATGCCGACTTCAGGACGGCCGGGTTTCCCGGTCGTCCGTTTGAAACGACCGATCGGGTCGCGGGCAATGCCCCGTACGCCGTAAACTCGCCGCCGTTATGGCGGTCGAGCGCACACTGGTCCTGATCAAGCCCGACGCGATGCAGCGTCAGCTGGCGGGCGAGATCCTTGCCCGCTTCGAGCGCCGGGGGCTGGTCGTGCGCGAGGCGAAGCTCTTGACCGTTGATCGCGGTCTGGCCGAGACGCACTACGCCGAGCACGCCGAGAAGCCGTTCTACGGCGAGCTGGTCGAGTTCATCACCTCGGGACCGACGCTGGCTCTCGTGCTGGAGGGAGAGGGCGCGATCGCGACGGTCCGCCGGACGATGGGCGCGACCAACCCGGCCGACTCGGAGCCGGGCTCGATCCGCGGCGACTTCGCGCTGTCGATGCCCGACAACCTGGTGCACGGGTCCGACTCGCCGGAGTCGGCCAAGCGTGAGATCGGTCTCTGGTTTGGCTGAGTCCGACTACGTCGCGATCAATCGCGAGGGCTGGACGCAGGCGAACGCGCAGTACACCAGCAAGCAGGCCGAAGGGGCGTGGGCGCAAAAGGAGATCACCTGGGGCAAGTGGTCGATCCCCGAGCGCGAGCTGGACGTGCTCCCCGACGTCCAGGGCAAGGACGTCGTCGAGCTCGGCTGCGGCACGGCGTACTGGGGCGCCTGGCTCAAGCGCGCGGGCGCGCAGAGGGTCGTCGGAGTCGATGTCACTCCCGCGCAGCTCGAGACCGCACGGCAGCTGAACGAGCAGCACGGCCTCGGCCTCGAGTTCGTCGAGGCCAACGCCGAGGAGACCGGCCTGCCCGGGGAGTCGTTCGACCTCGCCTTCTCGGAGTACGGCGCCTCTATCTGGTGCGATCCCGCGAAATGGATCCCGGAGGCCGCGCGGCTCCTGCGCGACGGCGGTGAGCTCGTCTTCATGCGGGGCTCGACGCTGCAGCTGCTCTGCATGCCCGACGAGGGTCAGGTCGGACCGCAGCTCGTTCGCCCCCAGAAGGGCCTGTACAGGCTCGAGTGGTACGACGACGACCCCGGGGTTGAGTTCCACCCGCCGATGTCGGAGCTGCTGCGGATCCTGTGGGACAGCGGCTTCGAGCTGCTCGACTTCCGCGAGCTGTTCGCGCCCGACGACGCGCCGGACCACGAGTACTACGACACGGTTCCGGCCGAGTGGGCCAAGCGCTGGCCCGACGAGGAGATTTGGCGGCTCCGCCTGCGCCGCCGCTGATCCTCGCCTCGACCTCGCCGCGGCGGCGGGAGATCCTCGAGCAGCTGGGCATCCCGTTCGACGTCGTCGTGCCGCACTACGAGGAGACGAGTGGCGATCCCGTCGAGCACGCACTCGGGAAGGCCCGGTCGGTCGGCTCGTTCGGCGACCAGCCGGTGCTCGGCTGCGACACCGAGGTCCTCTGCGACGGCCGCGTCTTCGGCAAGGCCGAGACCGTGGGGGAAGCGGAGGAGATGCTCGACAGCCTCTCGGGCAAGACGCACGAGGTCGTCTCGGGCCTCGCGCTGCTCACACCCGCCTGGGAGGAGGTGCACCGCGAGGTGACGCAGGTCACCTTTCGGGCGCTCACTCCGCGCGACCTCGCCCGCTATGTCGCGACCGGCGAGTGGGAGGGACGGGCGGGCGCCTACGCGATCCAAGGGCTCGGCGCGTCCCTCGTCGAGCGGATCGAGGGCGATTACCTGAACGTGGTCGGCCTGCCCGCAGCGACGCTCGTGCGACTGCTGGCCGAGCGCTTCGCGGGCGCCTACGGCTTCGGCTGACATCCCCGGCGGCCGACAACGGCGGTTTTGGGACTCAATGTGCCGGGAAACGGGTTTGTAACAGCCTTTTCAAGGGAGGAATTGCAATGGCAGACGTTCACAAGTTTTCCGAGCGCGTAATCGACCTGGCGAAACGACTCCAAGATGTCGCCGACGCCGCAGAGGGCAAGGGCAACCGAGGCGGAGGCGGCATCAGTGCGAAATGGCTCTTGCTTCCGGCCGCCGGCGCGGGGTTGTACGCGCTCGTGACGAACAACTCGGTCGGTCGGCACGCCAAGGGCGTGGTGGACCAGGCGAAGACACGCGCGGCGGAGCTCCCGGATGACCTGATGGGTCGGGTCAGCCAGGCTTCGCGGCCGCAGCGCAGCCGCACCACCGGCGGGTCCAGTCGAGGAACGAGCAGCGCCGGAAGCTCGCAGCGAAAGAAGAGCTCGGCCCGCAAGTCCACGTCCGCACGTTGACCCGAGGGTTCGAGCTCGTGCGGTGAGGTTCCTATCTACCTGGCCCGGCTGTGCACGACGAGGAAGAACGACGTCGGCAGGTCGTTGATCCAGCTTCCGTAGGGCATTGCTCCTCCTTGCGAAAGTGCTGTCGGAGGAGTTGGTGTGCGCCGGGCCTGAGTTCTAACGTTCTCCCCGGAAGACCGGTGTTTTCTGAGCTTTCCTAGCTAGACTCGGCCGGGATCATGGGTCTCAGGGGTTACTTCAACGGCTTCGGCGGCCGCGACATGGCCGTCGACCTCGGAACCGCGAACACGCTCGTCTACGTGCGCGGCCGCGGCATCGTGCTCTCGGAGCCGAGCGTGGTCGCGATCGACCAGCGCACGGGCGAGGTGCACGCGGTCGGCGTCGAGGCAAAGCGCATGCTCGGGCGGACTCCCGGGACGATTTCCGCGATCCGCCCGCTGAAGG
>JBEVNN010000256.1:0-8062 GCA_040508095.1 Gaiellaceae bacterium | reverse complement strand
CGCAGAACGACAACAAGTTCGCGGCGCTCAACTCGGCTGTCTGGTCGGGCGGCTCGTTCATCTACGTGCCGCCGGGCGTGAAGGTCGAGATGCCGCTGCAGGCCTACTTCCGGATCAACGCCGAGAACATGGGCCAGTTCGAGCGGACGCTGATCATCGTCGACGAGGGCGCCTACGTGCACTACGTCGAGGGCTGCACCGCGCCGATCTATTCGTCGGACTCGCTGCACTCGGCGGTCGTGGAGATCATCGTCAAGCCGAACGCGCGCTGCCGCTACACGACGATCCAGAACTGGTCGAACAACGTCTACAACCTCGTCACCAAGCGCGCCGTCGCCTACGAGAACGCGACGATGGAGTGGGTCGACGGGAACCTCGGCTCGAAGCTGACGATGAAGTACCCGGCGATCTGGCTGATGGGCGAGGGTGCCCACGGCGAGGTGCTTTCGATCGCCTTCGCGGGCGACGGGCAGCACCAGGACGCGGGCGGCAAGGCCGTCCACATCGCGCCGAACACCTCGTCGGTGATCACCTCGAAGTCGATCTCGAAGAACGGCGGCCGGGCCGGCTACCGTGGGCTGCTCGAGGTGGCCAAGGGCGCGACCGGCTCGCGCTCGAAGGTCGTCTGCGACGCGCTGATCCTCGACGAGGCCTCGCGCTCGGACACGTACCCGTACATCAAGATCGACGAGGACAACGTCGACATCGGCCACGAGGCGACGGTCTCGAAGATCGGCGAGGAGCAGCTCTTCTACCTGATGTCGCGCGGGCTCTCCGAGGCGGAGGCCTCGGCGATGGTCGTGAGCGGCTTCGTCGAGCCGATCACCAAGGAGCTGCCGCTCGAGTACGCGGTCGAGATGAACCGCCTGATCCAGCTGCAGATGGAAGGCTCCGTCGGTTGATCGCCGCGAAGCCTTGATGGAGGTCACGAGGGTCGACTTCATCGCGTTGCCCGTGGAGGACCTGGCACGGGCCGACGCGTTCTACGGCGAGACGCTCGGGCTCGAGCGCAACCAGAACAACTCGGGGGAGCGCTGGGTCGAGTACGAGACCGGCAACTTGACGCTCGCGCTCTCCATGTACGGCGGCGGCCTCGCGCTGAGGGTGCAGGACGTCGGCGGGGGAAGGAGCGAGCTCGAGGAGCAGGGCACCAAGTTCTCGATGGAGACCTTCGACAGCGGGGTGTGCCACGGTGCGCCCTTCGCCGACCCTGACGGGAACCCGCTTCAGCTGCACCGTCGCTACGCACCGCTCGACGCCGTCGACGTGCCCGTTCAGGCGGTGGAGCGGACAGATTTCATCGGCGTGAACGTCAGGGACCGCGATCGCGCCTCGGAGTTCTACGGCGAAACGCTCGGCCTGAGGCGCAACCCAAACGCGAGCGAGGAGTGGCCCGAGCACGAGGCCGAGAACGTCGGGCTCGTGCTCAGCACGCCCGAGCAGAAGGGTGGCGGCGAGTACCGGCCGGAGTTCGGAGTCGCGCTCCGCGTCGCTGACGTAGGGCAGGCGATGGAGCGGCTAGGCGCGACAGGCGTCGAGTTCGAGTTCCCGGAGCCGTACGACTCCGGTGTCTGCCACATGGCGTTCTTCAGAGACCCGGACGGGAACATGCTGATGCTCCACCACCGCTACGCGCCGTACCGCGACGGGACGACGCCCTGATGGACGTCGAGCAGGTCGACTTCATCAACGTCCCGACGCGCGACGCGACGCGGGCGTTCGCCTGGTACCACGAGGTGCTCGGCCTGCCGCTCGACCCGAACAACTCCGAGGAGCTGCGGGCGGGCCAGGTGACGGTCACGTTCTGGGAGCCCGAGGGCGAAGGGTTCGAGTTCAAGCCGGACGTCGGCGGCTTCGCCGTCCGCGTGCCGGACGTGGATGAAGCGAAGGCGGAGCTCGAGGCCAAGGGCGTCGAGTGCGTCGGTTCGGGCGACACCGGGGTGTGCAACATGGCGGTCGTCCTCGATCCCGACGGGAACGCGGTCATCCTGCACCGGAGGTACGCGCCGTGAGCAGGACCGAGGCGCGGGCGGCCTACGAAGCCCTCCCGGTCCCGGACACGACCGAGGAGCACTGGCGCTTCACCGACCTGCGCGGGTTCGACCCCGACGCTTTCGTCCATGTGGGGGGACAGTCCCCCGACGTGTCCGCACCGTCCATGCTCGAGCTGGACGTCGCCGCCGAGGCGGTCGTCACCGAGAACGGAATCGAGATCACTCGCGCCCCGGCGGAGATCCGCTTCGAGCCGCTGGACGAGAGCCACGAGCGGCTCGGCTCGCTCGTCGGCTGGGAGGAGGACAAGTTCGCGGCCCACAACGCCGCGGCGTGGCAGCACGGGCTGCTCGTCCACGTGCCGGCCGGAATCGAGCTCGAGCGGCCGTTGTTCGTGCGCGTGGTCAACGCCGTGGACGGCGGCTCGCTCTTCTGGCGGCTGCTCATCGTCGCCGAGGAGGGCTCGCGGTTCTCGCTCGTGGAGGAGTACTCGTCGCTGTCGCCAGAGCAGACCGGTTACTTCAACGGCGTGGCCGAGCTGTTCGTCGAGCAGGGCGCGAAGCTCGAGTACGTCTCGCTGCAGAACCTCTCGCGCGAGACGTGGCACTTCGCCTCACACCACGCACGCGTCGAGCGCGACGCCGAGCTCGACTGGGTCAGCGGCGGCTTCGGCTCCAAGCGCGGCAAGGTGCGGATCCAGAATGACCTCGCCGGTCCGGGCGCGACCTCGCGGGTGACCGGCGCCTACTTCGCGGACGGCGACCAGCACCTCGACTACGACACCTTCCAGGAGCACATTGCGCCGGACACCGAGTCCGACTTCGCGTTCAAGGGCGCGCTGCGCGACACTGCGACCGCGGTCTGGCGCGGGATGATCCGCGTCGAGCGGGACGCGCAGAAGACGAACGCCTACCAGGAGTGCCGCAACCTGATGCTCTCGCCGACGACGCACGCGGTGCCGATTCCGGGCCTGGAGATCCTGGCTAACGACGTCCGCTGTACCCACGGCGCGACGGTGGGCCGGGTCGACCGCGAGCAGCTCTTCTACCTGATGGCCCGCGGCCTCCCGCGCGCCGAGGCCGAGCGCTTGATCGTGCGCGGCTTCTTCCAGGACGTGCTCGACCGGATCGAGCTCGAGCCGGTGCGCGAGGCCGTCACCAGCGCGCTCGAGCACCGCATTCCCCAGGCCTGATCAAGAGGCGTACGATGTGTCGAGGATGAGAGTCCTCGACCGGCTCACGGCCCGGCGCCGCCGCAAGGCCCACGAGCGTTACCTGGAGGAGCGCGAGTGGCAGCGCCGGCTCGCGGAGCGCGACACCACGGACACCATGCGCGACTTCGCCACTACAGGGAACGTCATCAGCCAGGCAGGCACGCCCGGCAACGGCCTCTAGCCCGAGATGAAGCTCCTCGAGCGGTTGAGAGAACGAAGACGCCGCAAGGCGCACGAGCGTCACCTCGAGGAGCGCGAGCGGCAGAAGGAGCTCGCGTCGCAGGACACGCAGGACGCGATCCAGAACGCCGCCGAGGGCTGGGGCGTCGGCGGCCAGGGAACGTCCGCGGGCAACTAAGTCCGCGCCGCTACAGCGCTGATCGTCATGCGTGCCTCGACGATGCGAGCGTTCGCTTCCGGCGGGAACAGCGCGAGCAGCTCCCGCTTTCCCAGCAGCCCCACCTGATCCCAGTTCTCGCGCCGCAGCGCGTGCATGGCGCGGTCGGCCGCCGGGCGCGGAAGCCAGTGCACGAGGGGCACGAGCGTGTGCGTCTCGACGGGGAACCAGCGGTTCGGCGTCGAGACGAAGACACGCGGCGCCACGCGGCACAGTTCCTCGACGAACCGCCGCTGGTCCTCGCGGCCGCCGACGTGCTCGATCACCGCGTTCGAGAAGGCGACGTCGAACGCGTCGTCCTCGAACGGCAGGTCGGTGCCGCTCGCCGTCACGCAGCGGATCGAGGGGAACTCGCGCGCGAAGTTCGGCAGCGGCACGTCGCTGACGGCGGTGATCCGCTCGGGCCAGGGGTAGAGCGCCTCGAAGAAGTTGTGCGTCACGGCTATGCCCGGCTCCGTGCCGAAGCCCGTGTCGCCGACGCCCACGTCCACCACGCGCGTCTCTGGGCCCGGCTGCACGGTCCGCATGAACAGCTCGAACTTTCGGCGGCGGTTCCAGAGCGAGGCCCGCGCGGCGAGGCCCGGCACTACGAGACAGCCGCGCCGCGGTAGCAGTCGCGGCGGTAGGCCTTCGGCGTCACCGCGTCGCAGGCCGCTCGGCGCTCGGCTCCAGAGCGATGCAGCGAGCCGAGGATCGTCCCGATCCCCTCGTAGCACCGCGCGCGGTAGTGCGCAGGGGCGGCGGTGCAGAGCCGGGTTGCCTCGCGGCCGCCCGCATAGTTGTTGCCGCGGTCGCGGGCGGCTCCGTAGATGCAGTCGCTTGCGTTCGGGCCGGCCTGCAGGCAGAGCTGGATCGTCCGGCCGGGGTCGTACTGGGCGGTCCCGGATGCGTCCCGTCCGTACGACTCGAAGCAGGTCTGTACCCACCCCGTTTCGCTCTTGCGGCACCAGGCGGCGGTCTTGCGCCAGTTGAAGCCGTCGAGCGCCAGAATCCGCGACGTGACCATCAGATAGCAATAGACCTTGTCGCGCTGCGCGACCGCGTTGCATGGGTAGATCGGGTCGGTCTTCTTCAGAAACCGCGAGGTGCCCATAGTCGTGTCGAGGTTCTGCATGAACACGCCGCCGGTGCACGAGACGCGGTCGAAGTCGGTGAGGAGCTTGTGGCACGTGCGCAGCGACCAGGGCAGGTCGTTGCCGCTGTAGATCATCAGCCCGTGTCCGAGGCCGTGGACGCACTGGTAGAGCAGGAACTCCTCGGTGTTGACGGCGGGCGCGCTGCAAAGCCTTTTCGCCTTCTTCACCACCACGTCGCGCGGCAGCCCGGCGAGCGCGACCTGCAGCACGCCGTGGTAGTAGCCCGAGTTGCAGGTCATCGCGCCGTGCGAGAGGGCCTGGCCGGCGTCGTGCTTGTAGTAGGCGAGGCCGGCGCGGCCGACCCAGTGTGAGATCTGGTGGCAGTCGGCATGGACGGCCGAGTTCGTCCTGTCGTCGGTCGCGAGCAGCGCCAGGGCCTTCTCCGGTCCCTCGCGGTACGTGAGGTTGCCGAACGCCTGCCGGTAGCAGAACTGCTTGCCGCTCTGCGTGCAGTCCGCGATCGACGTGTCGTCGGGCTTGAACTCGACGCTCGTGCCCGACGCGCGCGCCGAGGACGAGACGAACGCCGCGACCTGGGCGATCTCCCTGGCCGAGAGCTTGCTGCTGAACGACGGCATCCCGTTCCCGCCCGTCCGCACCTGGTGCTCGACGGTGGACTCGTCCGGCTTCAACTCGTCCAGGTTGGGCCCGACCTGTCCCTTCGCTCCGGCGGCCTTCAGGGTGTGGCAGGAACCGCACCCCGCGCTTGCGAAGACCTTGCCGCCAGGGCTCGACGACCCCCCGCCGGAGCCGCCGCAGCCGGCGACGAACGGGGCGAGGGCAAGCGCGATCGCGGCTGTGGCGCGGAACTTCATGGCCCGGTGCCTCGGTACGATAGCCCTGTGGCCGTGACGACTCGACCCGCCCTCGACGCGCAGAAGCTGCGCGCGGATTTCCCGATCTTCGAGCAGATGATCCACGGCAAGCCGCTCGCGTATCTCGACTCCGCCGTCAGCTCGCAGAAGCCGCGGCAGGTGCTAGACGCGATGAACGTGTTCTACGAGACGTCGTACACGAATGTGCACCGGGGCGTGTACACGCTCTCGGAGCGGGCGACCGACGCGTACGAGGGTGCGCGGGAGAAGGTGCGCGCATTCGTGAACGCCCCCTCGGCGCGAGAGGTGATCTTTCTCCGCAACGCGACCGAGGCGCTGAATCTCGTTGCCTACTCGTACGGCCTGAACAACCTCGGGCCGGGCGACGTCGTGCTCGTCTCAGAGCTCGAGCACCACTCGAACTTCGTGCCTTGGCAGTACATGGCCAACCGCACCGGCGCCGACTTCCGGATGCTCCCGCTCGACGAGCACGGCGAGCTGCGGCTCGACCTGCTCGACGAGACCGTCGGCGACGGGAACGTGAAGGTCGTGGCCACGAACCTCGTCTCGAACTCGCTCGGCACGATCAGCCCGGTCGAGAAGGTCGCTGCGTGGGCGCACGAGCGCGGCGCCATCTACGTCTGTGACGCTGCGCAGGCGGCGCCGCACCGCGCCGTCGACGTGCAGGCGCTCGGCTGCGACTTCGTCGCCGTCTCGGGGCACAAGATGTGCGGCCCGAGCGGCGTCGGCTTCCTGTGGGGGCGGGCGGAGCTGCTCGAGTCGATGGAGCCGTTCCTGATGGGCGGCCACATGATCCGGCAGGTGCGGTTCGATTCGACGACCTGGGGAGAGCTGCCGCACAAGTTCGAGGCCGGAACCGCCCCGGCGGCCGAGGCCGTGGGGCTCGGCGCGGCGGTCGACTACCTGACGGACGTGGGTCTCGACGCGATTGCCGAGCACGAGCACGCGCTCGCGGCGTACGCACTCGAGCGGCTTGCGGAAGTCGGCGGGATCACCAGCTACGGCCCGCCGGCGGATCGTCGCGCCGGGATCGTCTCGTTCAACGTCGACGGCATCCACCCGCACGACGTGGCCCAGGTGCTGGACTCCGAGGGCATCGCGATCCGGGCGGGCCACCACTGCTGCCAGCCGCTGATGACGAAGCTCGGCGTGGCGGCGACCAACCGTGCGAGCTTCTACCTGTACACCGTGCCGGACGAGATCGACCGGCTCGTGGAGGGCCTGCACAAGGTGAGGAGGATCTTGGGCTGATGGTCGACGACCTCTACCGCGAAGTCATCCTCGACCACTACAAGAACCCGCGCGGCCACGGGGTGATCGAGGGCGCCGACGCTCAGGCGGAAGGGCTGAACCCGCTCTGCGGTGACGAAGTCTCGATCTACGTGCAGTTCGCCGAGGACGGCGAGACGATCGACGAGGTCAAGTTCTCGGGCCGCGGCTGCGCGATCAGCCAGGCCTCGACGTCGATGCTGATGGAGATGGTGAAGGGCCGGACCGCGACCGAGATCGCCGAGCTGCCGAAGGACGAGCTGCTCGAGGAGATCGGGATCCCGCTGACGCCGATCCGGCTCAAGTGCGCGCTGCTCGGCCTCGGCGTGCTGAAGGTCGCGCTCCACCGGGCGAAGGGGACCGCGCTGCCCGAGGAGTGGGCGGGCCTCGACGAGCTCGACCTCCGCTGACTTGGCCGACATCGACGTCGCGCCGGTCGACGAGCTGCCGCCCGGAACAGTGAAGATCGTCCACGCGGGCGAAATCTCGGTCGGCGTCTACAACCTCGGCGGCCGCTACTGCGCGCTCGAGGACCGCTGCTCCCACGACGACGGCCCGCTCTGCGAGGGTGACTTCGACGCCGAGGAGGGTGTTGCCGTGTGCCCGAGGCACGGCGCGCGGATCGAGATCTGCACGGGGCGACCGCTGTCGCTGCCGGCGGTCTTGCCGGTCGAGACGTTCCCGGTGCGCGTCGAGGACGGCATGGTCAAGGTCACCGTCACCTAGCACCACGCACGGAAGGGTCCCGCCGGCTGGGCGGAACCCTCCCGAAGCGCGTCTCGAGTTACTGGATCAGGGTGTTGTTCCCCGTGCCGCCGTCGAGGCTGTCGAGCCCCGGGCCGCCGATCAGGACGTCGTCGCCCGCGCCGCCGGCGAGAACGTCGTCGCCGGCACCGCCAACCAGGATGTCGTCGCCGTTGGCGCCGTCGCCGGCGAACTTGATCGCGTTCGCGGCGAGTGCGGTTGCCTCGACGACATCGTCGCCGTCGAGTGCGCTGATCGCCAGCGTGTCGTTGGCCGGCTCGGCGCCGGTAACGCTCACCAGCGCGGCCAGGCCGGTAACGCGCGCCGAGCCGTTGCTGCCTTCGACGTTGATCACGTCGCTGCCGTTCGTCCCCTCCACGACCACCTGGTCGGCCGCGTTGTCGCCCAGGCCGCTGCCGGCGGGATTGCTCTCGTCGACGTTGACCTTGGTGACGTCGGTGCCGCTGAGGTCGTG
>JBEVNN010000210.1:0-5112 GCA_040508095.1 Gaiellaceae bacterium | reverse complement strand
TGCCGAAGGTCGGGCTTCATCACAAGCCGGTCGACCACCACCTCGATGGTGTGCTTGAACTTCTTGTCGAGGACGATCTCCTCCTCGAGCAGCCGCTGCTCGCCGTCCACCTTCACGCGCGTGAACCCCTCTGCCCGGAGCTCCTCGAAGACGTCCTTGTACTCGCCCTTGCGGTCGCGCACGACCGGCGCGTTGACCGTGAACTTCGTCCCCTCCGGCAGCTGGAGGATCTGGTCGACGATCGCCTCCTGGCTCTGGCCGGCGATCGGGCGGCCGCAGACCGGGCAGTGCGGCTTGCCGATGCGGGCGTAGAGCAGGCGCAGGTAGTCGTAGATCTCCGTGACCGTCCCGACGGTCGAACGCGGGTTCCGGGAGGTGGTCTTCTGGTCGATGGAGATCGCCGGCGAGAGCCCGTCGATCGAGTCGACGTCCGGCTTCTCCATCATCTGCAGGAACTGGCGCGCGTAGGCCGAGAGGCTCTCGACGTAGCGGCGCTGCCCCTCCGCGTAGATCGTGTCGAACGCGAGACTGGACTTGCCGGAGCCGCTCAGGCCGGTGACGCAGATCAGCGCATGGCGCGGCAGCCGGACGGTGATGTCCTTGAGGTTGTGCTCCCTCGCCCCGTGGACGACCAGCTCTTCCTGGGCCATAACCAAGCCAGTTTAGCCGGGTTGGTGGACGCGAACAAGTGTTCGCTTTACGCTGCTCGGACGGCCGCCCACGGCCAGTCTGCAGCACGCTCGACCAGTCCGGCGCGAACCGGATTCCGGAGCACGTATTCGATCGTGTTGACGAGGTGGGCGTCGTCCTCCACGACCCAGGAGGCGAAGCGCTCGCCGAAGAGGTGACCCCAGCGCCCGTGCCTCCGGTTGAACGCTTGCGCGTAGACGCCGTTCAGGATCTGCACCCCCGCTGAGAGGCGCCACAGCTCGGTCTCGACCACCAGGTGGTAGTGGTTCGGCATCAGGCAGAAGCCGTGCATGCGCCACTCGTGGCGCTCGACGACTCGCACCAGAAGGCGCAGGAAGAGGCGGTACTCGTCGTCGGCTCGGAAGGTCGCCGTTCGCGCCACTCCCCGCGTCGTGACGTGGTAGATGCCTTCCGGCGGAAGCTCGTTCCGCGGCCGTCTCATCGCGTCGACGCTAGCGCTCGCCGACGCAGCAGCCAGGCCAGAAACCACCACTTGTGGATGCCTCGTCACCCTTTCGGCACGCCTGCCACGGCCCGAACCGCCCACAACCAGGGACAGTCCCTGGCGGTGGGGCGCTAGGCGACGTCGGTCCGCTTGACGGCCACCGCGCCGAGCACGGTGAACCCCACCGCATACGCCAGTGCGAGGAGAAGCCCCGGCCAGAACGACAGCAGCTCCGAGCTCGGGGTGCCGGCCACGACCACGCTCGCCACGGCGTGCCCGGGCGCGTACTGGTTCACGTTCGCGATCGCGAGCAGCGGTTCCACGACGAGCAGCCAGACGAACACGACGACGATCGCAGCCGTCTGCCGCCGCACGAGAAACCCGAAGCCGACCCCGAGGCCACCGGCGACGGCCGCGGCCAAGAGCGTCCCGAAGAGCGGCCGCATCACGTCTGCGGAGCCGAGGTGTACCGGCACCGAGCGGGCGGAGAGCAGCAGCGCGGCGAGCACCCAGGCAACGACCCCGGCGAAGGCCGCGAGCGCAACGCCGGCCAGTGCACCGGCCAAGACCTTCGCGACGACGACGTGCTCTCGCACCGGCGCCACGAGGAAGGTGTGGCTGATCGTCCCGTGACCGTATTCGCCGGCCGACGAGACGACCCCGACTATCAGTGCAACGAGAGCCGCAACCGAGGCGATCGCAATCGCGTCGCGCTGGTTGCCCGGTGCGGCGAGCGCCGAGACCGAGTCCTGCGAGACGTGCAGCGAGATGACCAGCACCTCGAGCGCGAGCAGCAGCAGCCCGAGCCAGAGCAGCAACCTCGTCGTCACGAGCTTCAGCAGCTCAGCGCGCAGCAGCCTCATCGGTTCTCGCCGCCCGTCAGCTCGAGGAAGACTTCCTCCAGGCTCGCGCCCTGGGGGCGGAGCTCGTGCAGGACGATGCCTGCTGCTGCGGCGATCTCGCCCACCCGCTCGGCCGGCGCCGCCACCAGCAGCTGGCCCTCGGCCGCCGACACCTCGATCTGCGCGCGGCGAAGCGCGTCCGCGAGGCGCTCCTCGTCCGGACTGCGTACGACGGTCCCGCCGCCGGCCCGTGCCGTGAGTGTCGCTAGTGGCTCCTGCGTGACCAGCCGTCCGCGGTGGATGATCACGACCTCGTCCGCGAGCTGGGCGACCTCCGCGAGCACGTGGCTCGAGATCAGCACCGTCCCGCCGCCCGCGGCGAATGAGCGCAGGAACTCGCGCAGCCAGCGGATCCCTTCCGGATCGAGCCCGTTCGCAGGCTCGTCGAGGACGAGCAGCCTCGGCCAGCCCAGCAGCGCGCCGGCGACACTCAGCCGCTGGCGCATGCCGAGCGAGTAGCCCCCCACCCGGCGGCGGGCTGCGCCGGTGAGCTCGACCTGCTCGAGCACCTCGTCCACGCGCGCCGCCTGGACGCCGGCGGCGGTCGCGAGCACGCGCAGATGGTTCCGCCCGGAGCGCGCGGGATGGAAGCTCTCCGACTCGAGGACTGCCCCCACGGTGCCCAGCGGGTCGCGCAGCCGCGCGTATGGCTGCCCCTCGACGAGCGCCTCCCCGGAGGTCGGCCGCACGAGCCCGAGCAGCGCCCGCAGCGTCGACGTCTTGCCCGCGCCGTTGGGGCCCAGGAATCCGGTGATCCGGCCCGCTGCGATCGCGAAGTTGAGGCCGTCGACCGCGACCGTCGAGCCGTAGCGCTTCGTCAGCGCTCGGACCTCGACCGGCGGCGCGTCCGCCATCAGCCGGCGAGCCGCTCGACAAGGCGGTACACGCTGCGCGGGTGAGGCACGTGCTCGATCTCGAGGGGCCCGGCGACGAGCGTGCCGTAGCCGAGCAGTCTCCCCGGCAAGCTCTGCTCGAGATCCAGGTGGTCGACCGACCGCAGACGCACGGCCGACGAGCGTCGCATCAGCGTGCCTTCGAGGAGGCAGACCTTCTCCGTCGTCACCACGAGCCTCGTGCGCTCCCACAGCCAGACCGCGCGTAGGCAGACAGCAGCCGCGACCACGACCAGCGCCGCGCCGGGCACCGCGAGCGGCGGCCACGGCATCGCGAGTAGCGCTACTCCGGCCCCGGCGAAGAGCGCGGCCTGCGCAAGCGGACGCGCGAGCGAGACGCCGTGCCGGCGCGCGTCGAAGCAGACCTGCTCGTCCGTGGCGAGCATTGCCCGACCCGGTTCGTCGGAAACGACTTCACTCCTGCGTTTGCGGCCGTCCGAACCCGGCGAGAACCCGCTTGCAGTGGCCGACACCGCCCGCAAAGCTTTTGTCGCAACCATCGTGGCCGTGGCCGTGATCGCACTTGCACTCGCGCTGTGGAAGCTGAAAATCGTGCTCGCTCTCGTGTTCCTGGGCTTCATCGTCGCTGCCGCAATGCGGCCGGGCGTCGACCGGCTCGCCGAGCACCGCATCCCGCGCCCGCTGGGAGTCGCGCTGCACTACCTCGCGCTGGTCGCAGCGGTCGCGGTGCTGCTGTGGCTCGCGGTTCCGCGCGCGATCGACCAGGTCGACGAAGCGATCGGCGGCGTCCCGACGTCGCAGCAAGAGCTGAACCAGAAGGCGAAACATTCGACCGGACTCAAGCACCAGTTCTTCGTCGGTCTACAGAAGCGGCTCAACAAGCTGCCCTCGGCCGGCAGCGTGGTCCACCGCACCGTCTCGATCGGCACGAAAGCGGTCGAGGCGCTCGTCGGCATCTTCTTCGTCCTTGCGACCGCCGCCTACTGGATCTTCGAGCGCGAGCGGGCGATGGCGCTCGTCGGCTCGCTCTTACCACGAAGGCACCGGCGCACCGCACGAGACACCTGGGAGCTCATCGATGCCAAGCTCGGCGCGTACGTCCGCGGAACGTTGGTGCTGGTCGTGTTCGTCGCAACGGTGCTCTCCCTCTCGTTCTGGGCCATCGGCGTGCCGTTCTGGCTGCTGCTCGGCATCTTCGCGGGCGTCGTCGAGATCGTCCCCGTGATCGGGCCGCTGATCGCGGGCGTCGCAGCCGTGGGCGTCGGGCTGACGGAGTCGTGGCAGGTCGCGCTCTTCGCGGGTATCGCGGTGTTGGTGGTGCGCCAGTTCGAGGACTACTTCGTGATCCCGCGCGTGATGGGGCATGTGACGGGTCTCTCGCCCTTGGTCGTCCTCGTTGGCGTGGCCGCCGTCGGCCTACTCTTCGGCGGCTTCTACGTGCTGATAGCGACGCCGTTCATCGCGCTGATCGCAACCCTCGTCGACGTGATCGTCCGCGACAAGGACCCGGCCGAGGAGGACGTGCCGGCAGTGCTGTTCGCGAAGGAGTCGCGGAGCTGACTCAGGCCTTGCGCCAGCGGCCGAAGATGAGGCCGCCGAGGGTGAAGCCGAGGCCGAAGGTCCCCAGCGCGAAGGCGCCGATCGCGACGGCCTTGCGCCAGGACGACCGCCGCGCCCAGCGGCCAAGCGCCTCGCGGTCGGCCGCGCTCAGCGGTTCCCCGCGCCGCTGCTTGCGCAGCGCGCCGCCCGCTCTCAACCCCAGGTAGAGGTCGTCGAAGATCTCGGTCGACTCATCGGGCACGGAACTCAGTGTAATAGCGTGGTTCGGCGTTGTCCGTGCGGCTCCTCCACATCTCCGACCTGCACGCCGGCAGCGACGAGGAAACCGCGGTCGAGCTCAGCCTCGAGCGACTAATCGCACGTGTGACCCCCCAGCTGATCGCGGTGACGGGCGACCTCACCCACCGCGGCCGGCGGCGTGAGCACGAGCGCGCCGCAACGTTCCTGCGCGGCTTCGGCAAGCCGCTGCTCGTCGTCCCGGGGAACCACGACATCCCGTACACCTTTCCGGCTCGCTTCACGCGCCCGTGGGCCGAGTTCGAAAGGCAGTGGGAGACGGTCGAACCGGTCTTTCGCTCCGAGAGCCTAGTCGTGGTCGGGCTCAACTCCGTGCGCCCGTGGCGCCACCAGTCCGGCGGAATCCGCACGTCGCAGATCGCCG
>JBEVNN010000154.1:0-9754 GCA_040508095.1 Gaiellaceae bacterium | reverse complement strand
CCTCCGCCGCCACCGCCGCCGGCCCATGTTCCCCCGCCGCCGGCACCGCCACCACCTCCGCCCCCGCCGGCCGCGAGCGCGGTTCCACCACCTCCGCCGCCGCCTCCTGCGCGCTCCAAGGCGCCGCCGCGTGTCCGTGTGGAGCGCACTCGCACGCGCAAGCCACATCCACATCCCGGCACGAGCGTCGCAACTTCGCACAAGCGCCCAGTCGCGAAGCGACCGGCCTCTGGGCGCGACCGGCCACAGCTCGCCGCGGCGACGGCCGCACCGGTAGCGGCTCGGGCGACGAGAGACGAGCTGCGCCTTCCGGCCGGCGGGCTGTTCCTCCTCGCGGGAGGGTTCCTGTTCCTGCTCGTCATGACCGCCGTCGCGGTTGTTCCTGCACGGGCGCTCCCGGTGCGCGTCGCCGACGCGGTCGACGGACGGGGTGAACAGCTCCTGTTTGTCGCCCTCTGCGCGCTCGGGCTGTGTTTCGCACTGGCCTTCCTGATCGCGTTCGTCTCGTCGTGAGCCGCAGGCCCAGACTCCATGTCGCGGCCGCCTCGGCGGCGCTCGTGCTGGCGCTCCTCGCGGGGGCGGCAGGGGCGGCGTCGGAGAACCAGTACGGCGCCACGATCGCGCCGGTCGCCGTCGTGCCGAGCTCCAGCGGGACGTACACGATCGCTTTCGACAACCGACCGACCTCGCCCGCCGCGGCAAACAACGGGCACGTTGTCGTCCCGGCGGGGTTTGCGGTCGACGCCGCGACGCTGGTCGCGACGACGACGGCCGCGGGCAGCTGTTCCGCCGCCGCCTGGACCGTCACGCTCGACGCAGCTCCGGCCGCGATCCACGCGGTGGCGCCGCCCGGAGCCGCGAACGAGCTCTGTCCGGGCGCCACGCTCAAGATCACGTTCGCCGCGACAGCGCCCGCAGCCGCGAAGGCGTACACGTGGAACACGAAGCTGGCCCGTGACGCGACGAACTTCGCGCTGCAAGGGAACCAGCCGAAGGTCACGGTGGACGGAACGGTGCCGCCGACGCCGACCATCTCCAGCGCCCCGCCGAACCCGTCCAACAGCCCGAACGCCTCCTTCTCGTTCGCGGACAAGGACGCGGGCGCGACGCTCCACTGCCGGCTCGACGACCAGGCGTACGCCGTGTGCACGAGCCCCAAGAGCTATTCGGGCCTGGTCTCCGGGACGCACACCTTCGCGGTGAAGGCCGTCGACGCGGCGGGAAACGAGAGCCCTGCCGCGTCGCGCAGCTGGACGATCGACCTCACGCCGCCTCCGCCTCCGACGCTCACGTCGGCCCCGCCGAGCGTCACTGCGTCGACCTCCGCAAGCTTCGTGTTCACGGACGACGACACGACCGCGAGCTTCCTGTGCAGGCTCGACGGCGCGGTCTTCTCGCCGTGCACGAGCCCGAAAGCCTTTGCGGGGCTGACGGCCGGCAACCATGTCTTCGACGTCAAGGCTCGCGATCCCGTGGGGAACGAGAGCGCACTGAAGACGCACGCCTGGACGATCGACCTGACCAACCCGGTCGTCACGATTGACCCCGCCACCCAGCCGCACGACCCGACCAACGGCACCGCGGCGAGCTTCGCCTTCACCTCGAACAAGCCCGGCAGCACGTTCGCGTGCGAGCTCGACGGTGCAGGCTTCACGCCCTGCACGAGCCCCGCCGCCTACTCCGGCCTCACCGACCGCAGGCACCGGTTCGCAGTCCGAGCGACTGAGCTTGGCACGACCGGCCCAGCCACAGTGTGGGAGTGGACGGTCGACACGGTCGCGCCGGTGGCGCCCGCGGTTGACTCTGCGCCTCGCAGCCCGACGAATGCCCCGACGGCGACCGTCGTCTTCCACGGCGTCGAGTCCGGCCTCCAGCACGCGTGCCGGCTCGACGGGGCCGCGTTCGCGGCCTGCACCAGCCCCGCGAGCTACAGCCACCTCGCGGACGGGGCCCACATGTTTGCCGTCCGCTCCACCGATGCCGCCGGGAACACCGGGCCGACCAGCACCCGCGGGTGGGTCGTCGACACACGACCGCCACACGCGACGATCACGGGTGGGCCTGGGTCCGTCAGCAGCAGCGCGTCAGCCTCGTTCTCGTTCGCGAGTAGCGAGGCGTCGAGCTTCGCCTGCAGCCTCGACGGCGGCGGCTTCGTCCCCTGCTCCTCGCCGCGCACCTACGGCGGGCTGAACGACGGCGGTCACAGCTTCCGTGTGCGGGCAACCGATCTCGCCGGAAACGTCGACCCGGCACCGCCCACCTACTCCTGGCAGGTCCTGTCTCTGCTGCCCCCGGACACGACGCCTCCGGGGAAGGTCCGCAAGCTGAAGCTGAAGGTGCGCTACGGCTCGCTGACTCTGAGCTGGCTGCCGCCCGGGGATGCCGATCTCGACCACGTCCTGGTCAGGCGGGCACGCAGCGCGAAGAGCGGCGCGCAGACCACGGTGTACGACGGCCCCGGGCGGAGGTACGTCGACCGGCGCTTCGAGAACGGCTCGTACTTCATATACCGCGTCCGCAGCTACGACGGCGAGGGGAACGCGTCGGGCACCACTGCGGCGGCGGTGTCGGCGGCAGCACTCCTCCGCGCCCCGCGGAACGGCGGCGTCGTGCGCGCCGGCCCGAAGCTGCTCTGGGCGGCCGTTCCCGGAGCCACGTACTACAACGTCCAGCTGTACCGGGGGTCACAGAAGCTGCTCAGCACCTGGCCGGTGAAGGCGAGGCTCGCTCTCGCGCACCGCTGGCTCTACCAGGGCCGCGCGTTCCGGCTGGGAAAGGGCGTTTACCGCTGGTACGTCTGGCCCGGCTTTCATGCACGGTCGCGCGGCGAGTACGGACACCTGCTCGGCACGGCGACATTCGTCGTACGCTGAGGGTCATGCCGGTACTCCGTGACGTCGAGCCCGCCGACCTCGACGCGTTCTTCGAGCATCAGTCCGACCCGGAGGCAGTGGCGATGGCGGCCTTCCCGGCCCGGGACCGCGAGTCCTTCGACGCGCACTGGGCTCGCTTGCTCGCCGACGACTCGCTCGTGACGCGGACGATCGTCGACGACGGCGCGGTGGCCGGGAACATCGGCTGCTGGGAGCAGGACGGGCGGCGGCTCGTCGGCTACTGGGTCGGGCGGGAGTTTTGGGGGCGTGGGGTCGCCACGGCGGCGCTCGCCCAGCTGGTGGCCGAGATCCCCGAGCGGCCGCTCCACGCCTGGGTCGCCTCGAGCAACGTCGGCTCGATCCGGGTGCTCGAGAAGTGTGGCTTCGTCGAGGTCGAGCGGCGGGCCGAGCACGACGAGCATGCGGGCGAGGTCGTAGAGGAGATCCTCTACCGGCTCGACTGAACTGGCCATTTGGGCCGCGCGCCGGAACGTGGTAGGACCAGGGCGCGATGGCGTTTTTCGCCCGGCTCTTCGGGTGGTTCCGGCGCAAGCCGCAGCAGGAGGTCTACGACGAGAGACACGCGTACGAACGCTGCCACGGCGCGCGCGTGAGCGAGATCGTCGTCATGCCGAAGCCGCCGCCCAAGCCGCGCGTCCTGCCGAAGCTCCGTGGCGACTACCTGCGGCGCTGCTTCGAGGAGCGACTCGAGCGGCGGCATACCGTCCACCACTGACGGCGGGCGTATCCTGAAACCGTGAGGGCGCACGCTGAGCGGCTTGCGGTGAGCGCCGCGGCCGTTGCGGCCGTGACCGGCGCGGTGTTCGGCCTGAAGGCGATCGCGCCGGTGCTCGGGCTCTCGATCCTCTACCTGCTCGCGGTGCTGCCGATCGCCGTCCTCTACGGCCTCTGGTACGCGCTCGGGGTGTCGATCGCGAGCATGCTCGCGTTCAACTTCTTCTTTCTGCCGCCGCTGCACACGCTGGAGCTGACCGACTCCGAGAACTGGGTCGCGCTCGCGGTGTTCGTGATCACGGCCGTGGTCGTCAGCGAGCTCGCGACCCGGGCCCGTCGGCGCGGGCTCGTCGTGGCGGAGGCGGAATCGTTGCGGCGGAGCGACGCGGCCAAGACCGCCGTCCTGCACGCCGTCAGCCATGACCTGCGCTCGCCGCTGACGGCGATCCGGGTCGCCGCCGGCGGCCTGGAGAGCGGTACGCTCCACCTCGGCGAGGGCGACCGCGCCGAACTGCTCGAGACAATTCGCCTCGAGACCACGCGGCTCGAACGGCTCGTCGCGAACCTCCTCGACCTCTCGCGGCTGGAGGCCGGCGTGGCGCCGGCGCGGGCCGAGCTGTGGCCGGTCGACGAGCTCGTCTCGCGCGCGCTCGATGCGCTCGGCCCCGAGGCCTCGCGGGTCGTCGCCACCCTCGACGAGGGCGCGCCGCTCGTCTCCGTCGACGCGGCACAGCTCGAGCGCGTGCTCGTGAACGTTCTCGAGAACGCGCTTCGCTACTCGTCTCCGGTGGACGCGGTCGACCTCACGGTCAGCAGCACCGGCGACGACGTGTTGGTGCGCATCGAGGACAGCGGCCCCGGCCTCGCGACGGAAGATGTCGAACGAATCTTCGAGCCGTTCGAGCACGGCCGGGCCGGGGGAGAGGGGACCGGCCTCGGCCTCGCGATCGCGCGTGGTTTTGCGGAGGCGAACGGCGGCCGGCTGTGGGCGGAGACGAGGCCCGGATCCGGTGCTGCCTTCACGCTCGCGCTCCCCTCCGCCGCTGCCCGGCCGACGCTGGTTCGATGAGCGAGGGGACGGTCCTCGTCGTCGACGACGAGCCGCAGATCCTGCGCGCGCTGCAGACGAACCTGCGCGGCGCCGGATACGAGGTGGCGACTGCGGCCTCCGCGCAAGAAGCCTTGAGCGCGGCCGCGATGCGCCCGCCCGATGCAGTCATCCTCGACCTCGTGCTCCCGGACGGGAGCGGGGTCGACGTCGCACGCGAGCTGCGCACCTGGAGCGCAGCGCCGATCCTCGTGCTCTCGGTTGTGGGCGACGAGGCCGAGAAGGTGGCGGCCCTCGACGCGGGCGCCGACGACTACGTGCAGAAGCCGTTCGGGATCGACGAGCTGCTCGCGCGGCTGCGCGCGCTCCTGCGGCGCGCCGGGCCTTCCACCGAACCCGTGCTCGAGGTCGGCGAGCTCGTGATCGACCTCGACAAGCGGCTCGTGACCGTCGAGGGCCGGCGCGTGCAGCTCACGCCGAACGAGTTCGAGCTCCTCCGGGTGCTGGCCCAGAACGAGGGCAAGCTGATGACACACCCGGCGATCCTGCGCGAGGTCTGGGGGCCGGCGTACGGCACCGAATCCCACTACCTGCACGTCTACGTCTCGCAGCTGCGGCGCAAGCTGGAGGCGGACCCGGCGCGGCCGCGCTACCTGCTGACCGAGCCCGGGGCGGGTTACCGCCTGGTGAACCCCGTCGCGCAGTCTTGAGCGCTTCCTGAGGGCGTAGGGCCGAGGTTTGAGGCGGCTTTGAGGGCTGCGGGCCTACCGTCACGGCATGGCCACGCATGCCCTCGCCAGTTCTCCCTTCGAACGAGTTTCCTACCGGCGTATCGTCGTCCCGATCGCGGGCGACGACGAGTCCGAGACCGGCGTCGCGCTTGCTGCCGAGCTCGCTCCGGAGGCCGGCGCGTCGATCACCGCGGTCTTCGTCATCGAGGTCGCGGCGGAGCTGCCGCTCGACGCGCACATGCACGACGAAGAGCACGCGGCCAGGGAGGCGCTCGAGAAGGCGCACGCGATCGCAGCCAGCCGCGGGGTGCGGCTCCGCGAGCGGATCGTCCGCGCCCGATCGCGCGGTGAGGCGATCGTCGCCGAAGCCGAAGCCGTCCAGGCCGACCTGGTCGTGATGCGCGCCGCGCCGAAGAACGGGAAGCGGCTCTTCGGCCGAACAGCCGACTACGTGCTCCGGCATGCGTACTGCCGCGTGCTCGTCACCGCCCCGGGGCCGTGAGCGCCGAGCGCGTCTACGAGCACCCGCCGGTCGGGGCGCCGTTCCTCGCCCGCACGAAGCGCCTGCTGATCGGGAGGCCACGGGCAACGCGGGAGATCGGGGACACGCTGCTGTCGAAGACGCTCGCGCTGCCCATCTTCTCGTCGGATCCGATCTCGTCGGTCGCGTACGCGACCGAGGCCGCGATGGCCGTGCTCGTGGCCGTGTCGCTCTCGTCGCTCGACCTCGTGTTCCCGATCTCGCTGGGGATCGCCGCCCTGCTGGCGATCGTCGTGCTCTCGTACGCCCAGGGCGTGCGCGCGTACGCGTCGAGCGGCGGCTCGTACGTGTTCGCGCGCGAGAACCTCGGGACGTTGCCGGCGCTCGTCGCCGGAGCCGCGCTGCTGACGGACTACGTGCTCACCGTCGCCGTCTCGGTGGCGGCCGGCGTCTTCGCGCTCACCTCGGCGGCACCGGGGCTCGCCTCGCATCAACTGGCCCTCGCGCTCGTCTTCGTCGCGATCCTGACAGTCGGCAACCTGCGCGGCGTGCGCGAGTCGGGCCTGCTGTTCGCGTTCCCGACCTACGGCTTCATCGTGATGCTCTACCTCACGTTGGCGATCGGCATCGGGAAGTGCGCCGTCGGCTCATGCCCGGTTGCGGAAGTGCCCCACCCGCTCGCCGCGGGCACCGGGACGATCACCCTCTTCGCCCTGCTCAAGGCGTTCTCGTCGGGCGCCGCCGCGCTGACGGGCGTCGAGTCGATCTCGAACGGCGTGACGGCGTTCCGTCGGCCGCAGGCCCAGAACGCGGCGCGGACGCTGTACGTGATGGGCGCGATCGCGATCAGCTTGTTCGTCGCGACGTCCTGGCTTGCCGTGCAGATGCACGCCCGGCCGAGTGAGACCGCGTCCGTGCTGTCGCAGATCGCGCGGGGGTCGTTCCCGGCCGGCTCGCCGGGGTCGGTCGGCTACTACCTCGTCCAGGCCTTCACGCTGGCGATCCTCGTGCTCGCGGCCAACACGTCGTACCAGGGCTTCCCGCGGCTCGCGGCGCTGCTCTCCCACGACCGCTTCCTGCCGAGCCAGTTCGTCAACCTCGGCGACCGCCTTGCGTACTCGAACGGGATCCTCGTCCTCGCCGGGCTCGCGACCGGCCTGCTGGTCGCCTTCCGCGCCAACGTGAACTCGCTGATCCACCTGTACGTGATCGGCGTGTTCACCGCGTTCACCCTCGCGCAGGCCGGGATGGTGCGGCACTGGCACAAGTCGAAGGAGCCGGGCTGGCGCTGGCGTGCGGGGCTGAACGCGCTCGGCGCAGCGACGACCTTCGTCGTGACGGTCGTGGTCGTGAGCACGAAGTTCCTCGACGGCGCGTGGATGGTGATCATCGCGATTCCCGTGCTGATTCTCGCCTTCTACGGCGTGCGGCGGCACTACCGGGCCGTCGGCAGGCGACTCCGGGCAAAGGCGCGGGCGGTGCTCGCGAGCCGTGAAGTCGAGAACAACGTCGTGCTCTACGTCGAGCGGCTCGACGCTGCGACCCGCGAGGCGCTCTGGTACGCGCAGTCGATCTCGAAGAACTCCTTCCGCGCGATTCACGTGCCGTTCCCGGGTAGCGACCCCGGCATCGGCCCACGCTTCTTCCACTGGACCGACGGCAACCCACGGCTCGAGATCCTGCCGAGCGACGGCGAGCCGCTCGACACGGTGCTCGAGGAGGTCTGGGCCGTTCCACAGGGGGAGAGCCGTTTCGTCACGGTGGTCGTGCCCGAGCTCTTCGCCAAGCCCTCGCTCCTCTCGGCGGTGTTGCACCGCCCGACGTTCTCGCTCAAGCGCGGCCTGTTGCGGGAGCCGGGCGTCGCGGTCACCGACGTCCCGAAGCTGGGCGGCGACGACGCGTTGCCGCGGAGGGCGGAGGTCGTGGTCCCCGTGTCGGAGCTGAACGCGGCGTCGCTGCGGGCTTTGCAGTACGCGCGCTCGCTCGGTATCCGCGAAACGAGGGCGATCTACTTCGCGGACGAGCACGACGACGAGGCGGAAGAGATACGGCGCGACTGGCGGCAGTTCCCGACCGGGATCCCGCTCGAAGTGGTCGACGCACCGTTCCGCGACATCGGGCACCCGTTGCTCTCGTACCTGCGCGGTATCACCGCCGACCCGGAGGCCGTCGCGGTGGTCGTGATGCCGGAGGTCGTCGTCCGCGGCACCGACCGGCTGCTCCACAACCAGCGCGCGCTCTACCTGAAGCGTCTGCTGCTCTTCGAGCCGCGGGTGATCCTGACCTCGGTCCCCTTCCAGCTCACTTAATCAGGGATCGTCAGCACGATCTTGCCGAACTGCTCTGCGGCTT
Organism: Gaiellaceae bacterium; assembly: GCA_040508095.1. Taxonomy (GTDB): domain Bacteria; phylum Actinomycetota; class Thermoleophilia; order Gaiellales; family Gaiellaceae; genus AC-32. The sequence continues at coordinate 1,534 of JBEVNN010000154.1, read as the reverse complement.
CCATGCGCTCGTGCGCGGCCTGCGCCTCGGCGAGTGGGAAGACGGAGTCGACGACCGGCTTCGCGAGGCCGCTCTTGACGAGCTCGTACGCGCTCTCGAAGTCTTCGCGCGTGCCCATCGTCGAGCCGTAGATCGTCAGCTGCTTCCACCAGATCCGGTGGAGCGCCGCGGGCGGGTTCGGGCCGGTCGTCGCGCCGCAGACGACGATGCGCCCAGCGGCGCGCGCGGCCTGGAGCGACGTCTGCCAGGTCGCCTCGCCGACGTGCTCGAGCACGACCTCGACGCCCTTGCCTTCCGTCGACTCGCCCACGGCGCTGCGCACGTCGCCGGTCGCGTGGTTGACGGCCGCGTCGGCGCCGAGCTCCCGCGCGCGCTCGAGCTTCTCGTCGCTGGACGACGTGACGAGCGCCCGGGCGCCGACCGCCTTCGCGATCGCGAGCCCCGCGTTTGCGACGCCGCTGCCGATCCCCCAGAGCAGCACCCACTCGCCTTCCTGGAGCTGTGCCTTGGTAACGAGCAGCCGGTAGGCGGTCTCGAACACGAGCGGGAAGGCGGCCGCCTCCTCGAACGGGATCTCGTCCGGCAGCGGGTAGACGTTCGTCTCCGGGACGGCCACCAGCTCCGCATGTGTGCCGTCCATGTGCTCGCCGACCACGGTGATCTTCTCGCCGTGCTCGATCCCGGGGTTGATCACGACGCGCTCGCCGGTGTCCTCGCGGAGGCCCGCGCCGTCCGCGCCGAGGATCCGCGGCTTCGGCACCGAAGGAAGGCCCTTGCGGATCCAGAGGTCTAGATGGTTGAGCGACGCGGCCCGGAGTCGAACGAGAACCTCGCCCGGCCCCGGCTCGGGATCCGGCGCGTCCTCGTAGCGCAGCACCTCGGGCCCGCCGTCCTCCCATATGCGAATCGCCTTCATGCGGGCACAATCTCCCATATGCAGGCCGGGGAGCTTGCGCTGGTGGGGAAAGAACTGGGGCTCGACGTGGTCGGGGCGGCTCCGGCCGCGCCCTACGCGGACACGGAGCGCCATATCCGCGAGCGGCGGGAGCGCGGCCTCTTCGCGGACATGCGCTTCACGATGGCGCGGCCCGAAGTCTCGTGCCACCCCGAGACGTTGGTCGAGGGCGCTCGCACCGTCGTCTCGGCGGCCCTCTGCTACTGGTGCGACGAAGGCGAGCCGCCGCCGGGGCACGGCCGGCTGCCGCGCGACACGTGGTGGGACGCCTACGCGTCCCTGCGTGAGCGGCTGGACGAGCTCGGCCGGCGGCTCGGTGAGGAGTACCGCGTGCTCGTGGACGCGAACGACCACGTGGATCGTGAAGGCGCGGTGCGCTCCGGCGTGGGCTTCTACGGGAAGAACACGATGGTCATCACCCCGTCCCACGGCTCCTGGGTGGTGCTGGGGACGCTCGTCACGGACGTCGAGCTCGAGCCGACGCCGCCACTCACGACCGACTGCGGCGAGTGTCGCCTCTGCATCGACGCCTGCCCGACGGGGGCGCTCGATGAACCCGGAACACTCGACGCGACGAAG
>JBEVNN010000118.1:0-2553 GCA_040508095.1 Gaiellaceae bacterium | reverse complement strand
ATGCACGTCATCCCATCAGAGATCGATCGCGGCAACGACGACGACTGGGACCCCACGCTGATGGTTCTCGCCGACGACGTGGGCACCGAGTACCACTGTCGCGGCGGAGGGTCGGGCGGCTACCGCGGTCCCGACGGGGTAAAGGTGGCCCACGGCCACACCTGGTTCATTCCGGCGGTGCCCGACGCTGCTCAGCGGCTCACCGTTTCGACCCTCGCGGGTGATGTGACCTTCGATCTCTAGGCAGAACGCCGCTATCCAACTTCGCATCCCGCGCGTGCGATAGCCCGGCGGCGGCGCGGAGGACGGTTAGACGTCACCGCCGAAGACGACGCTGTCGACGCGCTCAGGCGCGCCCCGGCACCCGACTCTCGCGCTCGCTCGTGCGCTCCGCCCGGTAGCCGTACGCGGCCTCGCGCACGGCCTCGTCGCTCTCGAGGCCGGCGCCCAGGCCGCCGGCGATCGTGCCGAGCGAGCTCGCCATCCAGGCGAGGGCCGCGTAGTCGCCGATGCCCGCGTCATGCCCGAGCGCCTGCGCCATGACGCCGCTGTCGATGACCAGCGCCGCCCCCAAGAGCGTCATCGCGAACAGCGCCGCGTAGAGGAACGCGGCGCCCAGCAGCAGCGTGAGCGTCGTTGCGACGTTGAAGAGCACGGTCTGCTCGCGGCTGGCCCGCCCCCGCGGCCGCTCCCACAGGCGGTGCGACACGATCAGCCAGAGCACCGTCGCGCCGACCGACAGCACCATCAGCGCGAGTAGGCGAATCCAGTCGAGCGCATCCGAGAGCTTCCAGAGGTCTGAGGTCACGAGCGCCAGCGCCACCGCCGCGGCAGCGGCCGCGAGCGCGCGCGAGAGGCGCACGATCAGGCGCCAGGGCCGGTTGGCGCGGATCATGCCGGTCAGTAGCCGAAGGTTCCCGCGCGCGACCGCGGCGACGAAGCGCAGGTCCACGTCGTCGACATCCGGCGCCTCGACCGCGCGGATCGGTGCCGCGAGCTCGGCCAGCCGCCGCCCGACGCGGACGCGTCGTCCCGCCACGCCGCGTCCTGTCTCGAGGCTCTCGCCGACCAAGCCGTCGACCAGCCGGATCACCGCGTCGCGGGCTCGCCGGCGCGTCTGCATCGCCCCGAGCGCCGGCAGCGAGATCAGCGCAACCCCGTGCGTGGCGCTCGCATCGGCCACGATCGGCCGCCTCCCTATGCGCAGCGGGGCGTCGGTCACGCACACGGCGAGATCCCACCCGTGACGCAGCATGCGCTCGCGACCCAGGTCGATCGCGTCCACGCCGCTCGTCAAGTGAGTTGCCTCGGGCTCCGTGAGGACGGGGACGCGCCACGAGACCGCGTCGGTGACGCGCTCCGCGAGCAGGGGCGGCAGGTCGGCCGCGAGCTCCTCCGCGATCTCGGTGGGCAGCCCTGGAGCGGCCAGCAGGCCCAGCACCAGCTCGTCCTTGTCGAGCGGGACCTGGGTGCGGGCCAGCGTGACGGTTTCCTCGCCTACGAGAGCACCACCCCTGGCCTACGTCACGGTTCCGGCGGCTTCGGCATGGCTGGTCGCTCGGGGACCGGACGCCTCCACGTGCAGCCGCCCGTCTCGCAGCTCGACGCGCACACCCTGCCCCGGGTCGATGTCGCCGGCCAGGAGCCGCTCCGAGAGCTCGTCCTCGAGCAGGCGCTGGATCGCGCGCCTGAGCGGCCGCGCCCCGTACTGCGGGTCGAAGCCCGCGTTCGCGAGGAACTCGACCGCCTCGTCCGAGACCTCGAGCTCAACACCCTGCGCGTGCATGCGCCGCTCCACCTTCGCGAGCAGCAGACGCGTGATCTGCTTCAGCTGCTCGCGGTCGAGGGCGCGGAACACGATGATCTCGTCGATCCGGTTGAGCAGCTCCGGCCGGAAGCTCTGGCGGAGCAGCTCCATCAGGTCGTCCTTCAGCTCCTCGAACGACTCGTCCCGGCGCGCGTGTGCCTGGATCCGGTCGGCGCCGAGGTTCGAGGTCATGATCACGACGGTGTGCCTGAAGTCGACCGTCCGTCCCTGGCCGTCCGTCAGGCGACCGTCCTCGAGCAGCTGGAGCAGCAGGTTGAAGACGTCGGGATGCGCCTTCTCGATCTCGTCCAGCAGCAGCACCGAGTACGGGCGCCGGCGCACGGTCTCCGTGAGCTGGCCCGCCTCCTCGTAGCCGACGTAGCCCGGCGGAGCGCCCACCAGGCGCGACACGGTGTGGCGCTCCTGGAACTCGCTCATGTCGAGCCTGACCATCGCCTGCTCGTCTCCGAATAGCGTCTCGGCGAGCGCCCGCGCCAGCTCGGTCTTGCCCACGCGGGTCGGCCCCAGGAAGAGCAACGAGCCGACGGGCGGGTGGGGGTCGCCCCGCCCCGCCCCCCCGCGCCGGACGGCGCGCGCGACCGCGTCGACCGCCTCTTCCTGCCCGACCACGCGCTCGTGCAGCTGCGCCTCCAGGCCGAGCAGGCGCTCGCGTTCCTCCTGCGTCAGCTGCGCGACCGGAATGCCGGTGCGGCGTGACACGACCTCCGCGACATCGTCGGCGAGCA
>JBEVNN010000094.1:0-5802 GCA_040508095.1 Gaiellaceae bacterium | reverse complement strand
AGAACGGCTCCGAGATCGAGATCGACTCGCGTCCATCCGATGCGATAGCGCTGGCCGTTCGCGCCGAGGCCCCCATCTTCGCGGCCGAGGACGTGATCGAGGAGTCGGCGATCGAGTTCGAGGGCGAGGACGTGAACGAGGAGGAGATCGTCTCCGAGTTCAAGCAGTTCCTCGAGCACGTCACGCCCGACGAGTTTGCCGAGACGTCCGACGACGACTGAGGCCTAGGCGCCTTCGCTGCGCTCGACCTCACGCTTGGTGAGCGTGAGGATCTCCTCGAACAGCTCGTGCAGGCCCTCTCCGGAGAGGGGCCCGCGGTTCGCGCGCGCGAGGTACTGCAGCATCCACTCCTCGCGCTCGGGGTCCACGAACGAAAGCCCGCGCGACTCCTTGTAGCCCTTCAGCTGCGCGACGAGCTTCAGGCGAGCGTTGATCGCCTCGACGATCGCGCGGTCGTTGTCGGAGATCTGTTCCCGCAGCTGGCGGATGAGAGGGTCGTTCTCGCTCATGGCCTTCCTTGCAGCTTGACGTACACGGGCCTCTTCGTGCTTCGGATCGCGACGGCGCGGTACGGGTACGTGACGCGGGCCTCGACCGGATCTCCCAGCGACGGCGCCTGCTCCCGCACGATAACATCGACCCCGCGGCGCCGCTCCACGACACGCACGATCCGGAGCGAGTACCCGGTGCTCGAGCGCGGGCCGAGCGAGATCACGACCACCTGCTCTCGCGACCAGTCCATGCGGGGCGGGCGAGGCGCGCGGCCCGGCATCGTCGCTTCGAGCAGCCGCTCCAGCGGGGCCGGCGAGCGGTAGACGGCGGTAACCTTGCGCGTGAATTCGACGCGCCCGAGCTGCGGGTTCAGGTCGCGCCAGGCCACGTCGTGCGCGCCGCCCCGGCCCCACCACGCGTAGCCGAGCCACGCGAGGGCCGCCACGGCGACCGCGGCCAGCGCGACCGCGCTACCAGTAGATGTAGACCGCGGTGCCGTAGTCGATCAGCGAGAACACGCGGTACGCGACCCACAGCGGGATGCGTACACAGCCATGGCTCGCGGGGTAGGGCGGGACGCTCGCGTAGCCGTGGATCGCGAAGCCGCCGACGAAGAAGGACGAGTAGTACATCGCCTTCGCGTTGTAGCCCGGGACCCGGCTGTAGACACGCCAGTGTCCGAGCGGGGTGTTGCCTGTCGCGCCCGTCGACACCGGTACGACCAGCGCCACTTTTCCGTTGCGGACGAGAAAGAGCACCTGGCGGCCCTTACTCACCTCGACGTGGTCGCCCGGGTAGCGCGCGCGGGGGATCTCGGCGCGCTGGAGCTCGCGCCAGACGCGTGCGTCGACCGTCCCCGTGCGCGGCAGACCGTGGAGCTTCTGGAACGCGGTGACCGCGTCCAGGTCGTCCAGGCCGTAGTAGCCGTCCACACGGCCGAGCGCGAAGTGCAGCTCGTGGAGCCGCCGGTCGAGCTCGTACACGCTCGGGCCGGCCGAACCAGGCCCGAGCGACGGCAGGAAGACGATCCGCTCGAGAGCGCGCCGCGCCGTGAGGTAGCCCGGCTCCGGCTGCAGCGTCACGCGGATGCGGTACGCGCCGGCGCGCCCGGTTGCGAGGTGGATCCGCGCCCGACCGCGGAAGGAGCGTTTGGCCACGATCCGGCTTCCTCGCGTGACCCGCACGGTGACAAGCCCCGCAATCGACGGCCGTTCGCGGACGAACAGCGAGAGCGGCCGTCCGAGCTGCCCGGAGCCGCTGAACGCGGTGTCCAACATCGGACGAACGGCCAGCGCGACCTCGTTGGAGACCACGCCCGCAAAGCGCACGGTGTAGCGCGTGTCCGCCGCGCCGACGCGTCCGCGCACCACGAAGCTGCCGTTGCGGGTGGTTCGCGTCGTCGCGATCCGCTGCCCGCCCCGGTAGAGCCCGATCCGCAGGCCTTTCGCAGCCGGGAGCAGCCGCCCGCGGAACCGCGCGAGCTGCTGATAGCGGCCGCTGCGGGGGCCGGCAAGGGTGAGACCGGTCGCCGTCACGACGGCCGTCGCCTGCGCCGTCTCGCCGCCCGCGTTGGTCGCGGTTACGCGCGCGGTGAAGCGGCCGGCCGCGTATGTGTGTTGGACGGCCGCGCCGTCGGCGGTGGTGCCGTCGCCGAGGTCCCAGTGGTAGGTGGCCGCGTCGCCGCTCGCCGTCAGTGTGACTGCGAGCGGAGCTGCCCCGCTCGCCGGTGTCGCCTGCACCGTCACGGCAGGAGGTGCCGCGCGCGCCGCGGGAGCGAGCGTCAACGCCGCCAGGAAAACCGCTGCACGCCGCACGCAATGAGCATAGAGCAGTTAGCGGGCGAGAGCTTCGGCCAGGGCGAGGCCGTTGAAGCAGGCGTGCAGCAGCATCCCGGGGTAGAGGCTGTCGGTGCGAGCCCGTACGATCGCGACCGCAACTCCGAAGAGGAACAGCGCCGGAAACCCCTCGACCAGCCCGTGGTCGGCCGCGAACGCGACGGCAGTTCCCGCGACGGCGACGATCGTTCCGAACCTCGCAAGCAGCGCAAAGCCGACGCCGCGGAAGGTGAACTCCTCGGCGATTGGCGCGACGATCGCGATGACGACGGCGTTGAGCGCGTACGGCAGCGCCTTGGAGGAGTCCCAGTGCTTCGGCTCGAGGCCCTGCTCCTGAGCCGCGTGGAGGATCGCCTCGAGCGCCACCTCGGCGATCAGGAGCGCGATCAGCACCACGAGCGTGAACCCGAGAGCCCTCGGCCATGAGCGCGGCCGCCGCAACGCGAGCTCCTCCCGCGAGAGGCCGCGGGCGATCCAGAGCACGAGCGCGAGAGTGATCGCGTAGAAGATCACCCCGCTGATCGCCGTGTCGTAGCGGTAGAGCGTGTCCGGTGGCGGCTTGCCCGAGCTGAAGCGGCTGGCGTAGTTCAGGGCCGCCAGCGCGCCGACGAGCCCGAGCCAGCCGGCGAGCTTGGCGTTGCGAGTCCTCACGTGAGGGCCTCGACGGCCTGGGCGAGCGGCGCGGGCGCGAACTGCATGCCCGCCGCCGATGCTCCGGCCTCGTCGGAATCGCTGTCGCCGACGTGCAGCGCGCGGCTCGGCTGCACGCCGAGCAGCTCGAGCGCGAGGGTGAAGACCGCGGGGTCGGGCTTGGGCGCACCGGCCTGGGCGGAGGTCACCACGGTTACGTCGCCGAGGCCGAGGCCGCCGAGATGCTGTGCGAGGCCGACGTCCCAGTTCGAGACGACCGCAACGGCAAGGCCGTGGCGGCGAAGCTTCTGCAACGCCGCTCCCGCGTCGGGCAAGAGCTCGAACCGCATTGCGGCGACGAAGCCGTCGACGAAGGCGGCCGGCTCCAGGTCCGACCCCAGCTCGTCGAGGATGATCGCCACGCAACGGAGGCGGAGGTCGTAGAGGCTCGCCTCGTCGCGGCCCTCGAACGAGTGCTCGCGGTAGTAGGCGCTCTCCCTCGCGAACGCGAGGCCGACCGCTTCGGCGTCGCGCTCGACTCCCAGCGCCGCGAGCCCCATCTGCAGCTCGGGAACCGGGCCGGTGAGCCGGACGAGCGTGCCGTATGCGTCGATGGTGACCGCGTCGAGCTCGGCGAGCCGCATCAGGGATGCAGGATCCGCGCGACCTCGACGAGAGCGGCTCCCACGGCCGGCCCCGACACGCTCACCTCGGCGGGGAGCACAGCGAAGCGCCCCGCTTTGATCGCCCGCAGGCTGCGTGTCCCCGGTTGCGAGCGGAGCTGCTTCAGCGTTCGTCCGCTTGCGGCCGTGGCGAGGTAGAAGTCGGGATCGAGCTGCCTGAGCCGTTGCAGCGGAAACGGACCCTGCTGCGGGCTCGCGCCCGCGATGCTCCGGCCATGCGCCTCCGTGATCAGGCCGCCGAGCAGGGTGCGGCTCGAGAGCGTGGACAGGTCACCGTCGTCGACGAAGACGCTCACGATCTTTGTGCCCTTGAGCCTGGCCGCCACCGCGCGCCGCTTCGCCTGGATCGCGGCCGTCAGGTGCCTCGCCTCGATCGGCTTCCCGGTGATGAGGCCGATCTCGCCGATCGCCTGCACCACGTCGTCCAGCGAGCTGCTCGGCTCGACGTAGACCTGTGCCTTCGTCGCGGCGCGGGCGCGCGCGAGGTCGAGCGGGTCGGTGCCGCTCGAGGCGATGATCAGGTCGGGCTTCGCCCTGCGGATCGCGTCGACGAGTGGCAGGCCGACGAGCGTGTCGTTGACCGGGACGATCCGGCGCCCGAGGCCGAGCGAGCGCAGGATCTGCCGTGGGCCCGCACCGACCGGGACGATTCGGCGCGGGGCCGAGCTCACCACGGTCGGCCGGTCACTGCCGCCCTGCACCGTCACGGGGTAGCTCTGGGCCAGCGCTCCCGTCGGCTCCTCCCGCTGGCCGCAGGCTGTGCCGCCCAGAAGCAGGAACGCGGCTACCGCGGCGAGCGCGATCCTCACGCGACCCACTGCCAGAGCGCCCACTGCGCCACCGAGACCCCGAGCAGCAGTGAGCTGACCGCCACGATCGCCGTATGGGCCCGCGGACGGCCGCCGATGACGGCGAGCGCGAGGAAGAGCGGGAAGATGGTCAGGCCGAAGCGCGGGAGCGAAAGCAACGGCCAGCGTTCGCTCGGGACGCTCAGCGGGATCGCGAGGCTGACCGCCGCGAACAGCCCGTACGGCGCGCCGAAGCGCCGCCAGGCGATCACCGTCAGCACGACGAAGAGCATGAGGAAGGCGAGCGTCTCGAGGTTCAGCGTCGCGACGCGAATCGGGTCGGCGTCCTGCACCGGCGCCCAGTAACGATGTGTGTGCGAGCCCGAGGCGAGCTGCTCGATTCCGGCCCAACCCGCCCTGAGGCCGTCCCAGATCCCGCCGAGCGGGCCCGCCGGGGAGAGGTTCCGGTTCCAGCGGTGCTGCGCGTCCAGGAACCGCCACGCGTCGCCTTTGGCGAGCCAGAGATAAAGCGGGTACGCGGCGAAGACGAGCGGCGCCACCGCCAGGCCAGCGAATGCGCGCAGCCGGTCTCGCTCGTGCCAGGCGAGCAGGGCAAGTGCGGGCAGTAGCGCGAGCGCGTTCGGCCTCGTGAGCAGAGCGAGTCCGGTCACCGCTCCCGCGGCAAGGAAGCGCCTCCGCTCGGCGAGCACGAAGGCCGCCAGCGTCAGCAGCAGGTAGAGCGACTCGCTGTAGACCGCCTGGAGGAAGAACGCAAACGGGAAGAGCGCCAGGTAGAGCACTGCGCGGCGCCCTCCCTCGGCGCCGAGCCGCTCCTCCGCGACGCGGTACATGAGCAGAAAGGCGCCGAACGCCGCCGCCAGCGAGACGACGATTCCGGCGAGCACGTAGTGGCCGAAGAAGACCCGCCCGACCAGGCCCACCGCGCCCGGATAGAGCGGGTAAAAGGCAGCCGACCCGGCTCTCGCGTATCCGTGCTCGGCGATGCCGAGGAACCAGACGCTGTCCCAGCGCGCCCAGACGTCCGTCACGAGTCCGAGATCGCGCGTGACCGACGGGTCGTCCCACTCTGAGGCGCGTGGGTGGCGGTTCGGCTCGAACACGAGGAGGGCGAAGACCGCCCCGGCCCAGATTGCCGCCCGGCTCCAGAGAAAGATCTCGACCGCCGGATGCAGCCTCCGAGACGGCACGACAGACGACGGCGGCTCGGCGGGGGCGTGACGGCCTCGTTGAGCGACGCGCACGGCCTCTCGATCCTAGCCAGGCGGGGTATAGCGTCCAGGGCCGTGCCGCCACGCCATTTCACGCCGGAGGAGGCCAACGCGACCCTCGTAGAGGTGCGCCCGCTCGCGGAGC
>JBEVNN010000068.1:0-8985 GCA_040508095.1 Gaiellaceae bacterium | reverse complement strand
GATCTTCGGGAGGTCCGGATGCGCGACCACGTCGACGTGACCGGAGGCGGCGAGCTCGGCCAGCGCGTTGAAGTAGCGTCGCCAGACCTCCTCCACGGACAGCTGCGCCCAGACGCCCTCCTTGGGCGCGGAGTCGATCGCCAGGCCATCGACGTTGTGAACGGAGCCGAGCAGGAAGTCCCACGGATACGGCTCGAGCACGGCCGACAGCTCGTCTTGCCGGTCGCCGACATGATCGACCTCGAGGCCGAGCTTGACCGGCAGCCCTTGCCGCTTCGCCTCGACCACCGCGTCGACGTACCCCTCCAGGTCGTACACGCAGCGCGCCGATTCATAGGGCCGATCCCAGAGCGCGCCGGTCTGGCGGAAGTAGTAGACGTGCTCGGTGAAGCCGATCTCGTCGACACCGCGCCGCGCGGCGGTCTCTACGAACGGCTCCACGGCGTCGACCCGGTGCGCGATCCGCTCGTCGGGATCTCGCAGGTGCAGGTGGTAGTCGACGATCACTCAGCGCATGACCTTGTCGAAATCCCTGGCGAGCCTCGGCAGGAGCATCTGCCAGACGAGGCTCTCGACCACGAGCAGCACGAACGCGGCGAGGAACAGCCAGTGCCCGACGGACGGCGAGCCGAACGCCGCAAAGGCGAGCGCGAGCCCGACGACGACCCATGCGACTGCGCGCTCGACTACCAGCAGCCACAACGCGCCTGACGCCTGCTTATCCTGCTGTCGGAGCCGCCGCGCCATGCGCACGAGCCACGCGATGCCGCCGACGGCGAAGGCCCCGCCGACGGCCAGCAGGACGACGTCGGCGGCGCTCACTCCTCGGCCACCCAGCTCTCGACGAGCGCCAGGTCCTCGGCGTCCGTGACCTTGAGCAGGCGTGGGTCGCCCTCGACCCACTTCACGCGTCCGCCCTGCGCCTCCACCAGCGACGAGCAGTCCGTCGCCGAGACGACGTCGCCGGCGACCGCACGGCGCAACACATCTGCCAGAAACGCCTGCGGGGTCTGCACCGCGACGAGATCCTCCCGCGGCACCGTCTCCAAAACACGTTCGCCCTCCACGCGCTTGACGGTATCTGCGAGCGGCACGGCCGGGACGACCGCGTCCCAGCCCTCGGAGAGCGGCGCGAGCACGCGCTCGGTCACCTCGTCAGGCAGCAGCGGCCGTGCCGCATCGTGCACGAGCACCACCGCGGCGTCCTCCGGCACAGCCTCCAGCGCAAGGCGCACGGATTCCGACCGTGACGCGCCCCCGGTCACCACCGAGTGCACCTTGGTGGCCACGATCTCCTCCGCCACGAGAATCGACGGCTCCTCCCAGTCAGGAGGAGCCGCGATCACGATCCTGTCGATCCAGTCCGAGTTCTCCAGCCGCTCGAGGCTCTCCGCGAGCAGCGGTCTACCGCCGAGGCGCGCGAACGCCTTCGGCCGGTCGGAGCCGAGCCGCTCGCCGCGGCCTGCCGCAGCGAGGACGGCCCAGACGGACAACGCCTACAGCCTTTGCCGACGAGCCGAGTCGCCCTGACCGGTCGTTTCAGACGATCGGGCGAGCAAGGCCCGCCCGATCTGAAACCGGCATCGCAAGCGACGCCTCAGGCCGTAGCCGGAACCTTGGCGGTCGTCTTCTTCTTACCGCCACGGGCGAGGACGCCGTCGAGCCACTCGGCCGCCTCTTCCTCGTCCATGTCCTTGGCGTACATGAGCTCGCTGGCGAGGATCTTCTTCGCCTTCACGAACATCTGCTTCTCGCCGGTCGAGAGCCCCTTCTCGTGGTCGCGGAGCGAGAGGTTCCGCACCACCTCGGCGAGCTCGAAGATGTCGCCGGTCTTCATCTTGTCGCGGTTGTGCTTGAAGCGGCGGTTCCAGTTCTTCGGCATCGTCGTGCCGTTCCCCGTCAGCGCCTTCAGCACCTTGGAAACCATCTGCTCGTCGATGACCTTGCGCAGTCCGACCCGGTCGCAATTGTCGGCTGGGACGTTCACCGTCATGTCGTTGTGCAGGATCTTGATCGTCAGGTACTCGCGCTTTTCTCCCAGCACCTCGCGCGACTCCTTCTTGACGATCGTCCCTGCCCCGTGGTGTGGGTACACCACCTTGTCGCCGACCTTGTACAACGCCGAGCCTCCCCTTGTCGTAGTGGCTTTCCGTAGCGACGCCGGCGGGTCCTTCCTCCGCCGGCGAACTCCGGAAGGGTAGCAAAAATCGCTGGAAAACGCCACTTTTTGCGGAAAAGCCCTGCTCGTTGCGGAAAAGTCCTGCTCAGAGCTAGATCTGCAGGTAGCGGTCGACCAGGTTGTGCTCCTGGAGCCGCCTGAGGCCCTCCCTGATCTCGCGCGCGCGGACGCTGCCGACGCCTTCCACCGCCTCGAGCTCGCGCTGCGACGCCCGCACGACGCCGTCCAGTCCGTCCAGCGTCGCCACCACCCGCTTCACCACGCCGTCGGGCAGGCGCGGAATGTGCGAGAGCACGCGGTAGCCGCGCGGCGCGACCGAGAGGTCGAGCGGATTCACGGTAGCTGGGTAGCCGAGCACCGCGAGCAGCTCGAACTCGAGCAGCTGGTTGTAAGGCAGGCCGGCCAGCGCTTCGAGGCCCTCTCGCGTCCGGTCGGCCCCGCCCTCCGCGTGGTAGTCGAAGAGCAGCGCGGCCTTCTCGTCGGGGACGTCGGCCACGAGCTCCTCGAGCTGCATCCGGATCAGCCGGGCTTCCTCACCGAGCTCCACGCAGGCGCGCTCGATCTCCTCGGCCATCCTCGTCGTCAGCTCGGCCCGCTGCAGCGTGACGAGCACGTCGTCGAGCATGACGGCGTTCTGGAACTCGAGCGCGGTCAGGCGCGTCAGGACCTGCTCGAGCCGCGTGCGGTACGTCTCGAGCGTCGCCAGTGCCTGGTTCGTCTTCGCGAGCACTTCCGCGATCGGCTCCAGCTGGTAGCGGCTGTGCCCGACGAAGACGGTCACGGTCTCGCGCTGCTGCGAGATAGAGATCACGAGCGCCTCCGTCTGCTTCGCGACGCGTTCCGCGGTGCGGTGCCGCGTGCCGGTCTCGACCGAGGGGATCGTCGGGTCAGGCATCAGCTGCACGTTGGCGTGCGCCAGCTTCGAGACCGACTCGTTGACGATGATCGCGCCGTCCATCTTCGCCACCTCGTAGAGCAGCTGCGGCCTGAACGGCTCGTCGAGCTGGATGCCACCGCTGAAGAGGAACGAGAGCTCCTTCGGGTCGCCGATCACGATCAGCGCGCCCTCGCGCGAGCGGATGATGTCGTCGATTGCCGAGCGCAGGTCGGTGCCGGGGGCGATCCGCCCAACCGCAGCGAGGATCTTCGGGTCGAGGCGCGGATCGTGCTGCGTCGGCTGGCGGACGATGCCGAGCGGCGGGGGGACCCGCAGGTCGCTCCTATATTCCCTCGGCTCGCTCTGCATCGATTCCCGCCTTCGCTGCCTCTCTCAGCGTTTCCGCCCCGATCATGCGCAGTTTGCCACGAGCCGGCGTCCCCGCCGGGGCGATCGCAGCAGCGAGGCCGAGCTTCGCGCACTCCTCGAGGCGCCGCTCCGACTGCGTCGCGGGCCGAAGGCGGCCGGTCAGGCCTACCTCGCCGAACGCGGCCGTGCCCGTCTTGACCGGAGCGCCCCTGGCCGCGGAGACGATCGCGAGCGCGATCGCGAGGTCGGCTCCGGGCTCGTCGATGCGCACGCCGCCGGCGACGTTGACGAACACGTCGGCCTGCCCGAGCGCGATCCGCGCGTGACGCGACAGGACCGCGACGATCATCGCGAGACGCTTCGGGTCGACCCCCGTGCCGACGCGCCTCGGCATCGCCAGGTCGGTCGGCGCGACGAGCGCCTGGATCTCGAGCAGCAGCGGCCGCGAGCCCTCGAGCACGCATCCGACCGCGGCCCCGATCTCGCCCTCGACGGTGCGGCCGAAGAGCTCCGACGGCTCGGGCACGCCGACGAGGCCGGCGCCGGTCATCTCGAACACGGCGAGCTCGTTCGTCGAGCCGAAGCGGTTCTTCGACGCGCGCAGGATGCGATGCTCGTGGTAGCGGTCGCCCTCGAACTGAAGCACGCAGTCGACGAGGTGCTCGAGCACGCGCGGGCCGGCGACGGCGCCGTCCTTCGTCACGTGGCCGACGAGGATCGTCGCGACGCCGGACTCCTTCGCCACGCGCAGGAGCCGCGCGGCCGACTCGCGCACCTGGCCGACGGACCCCGGCGCCGAGCCGAGCTCGGAGGAGTAGAGGGTCTGCACCGAGTCGATCACGCAGACGTCCGGCCGCTCCTGCTCGAGGGTCGCGCAGACCACCTCGAGCTCGGTCTCCGCCAGGATCTCGACCTGTTCGGCGCCGCCGAGCCTTGCGGCCCGGAGCTTCACCTGCGCGGATGACTCCTCGCCCGTGACGAGCACCGCGCGGCGGTCCTTGGAGATGGCCGCCAGCGCGCTCAGCAGCAACGTCGACTTGCCGACACCCGGCTCGCCGCCGACGAGCACGAGTGAGGCCGGGACGAGCCCGCCCCCGAGCACGCGATCGAGCTCGGCGACCCCGGTCGGGATGCGCTCGGCCTCCTCGGCCTTGACGTCGACGAGGCGGAGCGTCGGCTTCGGGCCGGTTGCGGCCGCAGTCGCCGGCGCGTCCTCGACGAGCGTCCCGAACTCACCGCACTGCGGACATTTGCCGAACCAGCGTCCGGCCGAGTAGCCGCAGTCGGTGCACGCAAACTGGGTCGCAGCCTTCGCCACCCGACCAGCCTAGAGCGGGCCGCGGACACCGACTGTCACGAAAGCGTGACGATGCAGGCGTCGTGCGAGGAGCGCGCGATCGTCCTGCGCCAGCGCACGCGGCCGCCGCGGTCGAGCAGGCAGAGCGTGCCGGTGCCCAGGCCCGGCGTGACCACCCAGCCGTGAGCCTGCTGGACGTTGTACGACTCTGCCGGGATCACAGTCGTCCGCAGCCGCCGGCCGTCGACGCGGTGGACGCGCAGCTTCCCGCTCTCGCCGCTGGCGACGTAGACGAGCTCGCCCCGGAACGTGAAGTGCTGCGGCGGCTCGTCGGCGGCGAGGCGCCTCAGCAGCCTGCCGCTGCGGGCGGCGTAGATGGCGACCTGCTCGCGGTCTCCGGAGCTGACCCAGACCCGCTTGCCGCCGGGAGCCCAGCCGACGTCGTGCGCGAGGAAAGGCGGCTCGAACCGCCGCACCAGGCGAGGCTGCGTGCGCCTCGAGACGTCGACCACCGCGACCCGCTCGGCCTTCGCGCCGAGGGAGACCCAGAGCGTCCGGCCGGCGGGGTCGATCGTGATGTGCCGCGCGAGCGCTCCGATCGCGACGCGGCGCACGACGACTCCACGCACGACGTCGAGGACCGCGACCTCGCCGCGCTTCGCGTCGCTGACGTACGCATGGCGCCCGTCCGGGTGGCCGGCCGTGTAGCGCGGCTCGCCGAAGCCTCGGAGCACGTGTTCCACTTCCAGCGTTCCGGCGCGCACGATCGAAACCGCCCCGAGCTCGGAGTGGGCGACGACCGCCAACGGGCCGACGGCCTCGATGCTGCGCGGCTTCGGCAGCGTCCGGACGTAGCGCCGCACGCGGCCGCTCGGGAGCTCGACTGCGACCAGCCGCGCCTCCTCGTCCGCTGTAACGATCGCGACCTCGACGCCGGCCAGCCGTGCCAGCGCGGTCGGCGCGGCCGCCAGAGAGGCCGCAGCGGCGATGAAGGCTCGCCGGTCCATTCGAACCGATTACGACGTGACCGACTCGCGAGGTCCCGCAGCGGGGACGTAGCCGGGCTCGGGGGCCGGCCGGCGCCGCCTCCCTGCTCCCGCCGAGACGATCAGCAGCCCGCAGAGCACGAGCGCGACTCCGCCCAGCTGGAGCGGCGACGGCGACTCGTCGAGGATCGCCCAAGCGAACAGCACCGAGAGCACCGGCTGGAAGGTCAGCAGCACCGAGGTGAGCGCGGCCGGGAGCCTCGGGAGGGTGATCGAGATCAGCAGCCAGCCGAGGGCCTGCGAGGTCCAGGCGAGTACGAACAGGTAGCCCTGCGCCCGCAGGTCCGGCGTCAGGTCGAGGTCGCCGATCGCGAGGCCAATCGGGATGGAGACGAGGCCGGCGACCAGCGTCGCGTCGAACAGCGGCCCCGCCGGCCGCCGGACGTCCTTGTTCCCCTCGCGCAGGGCGAGGAGGAACGCCGAGTAGGCAAGCGCGGTCACGATCCCGTAGGCGACGCCGAGCCCAGGGTTACGGCCGTACGCGCCGTGCTCGAACACACCCGAGATCAGCACGACCCCGAGCAGCGCGACCGGGATCGCCATGAGCGACCGGTTCGACGGCCGCTCGCGCAGAATCAGCCACGCGAGCACGCCGACGAGCACGACCTGCAGGTTCCCGAGCACGGTCGCGAGACCGGCGCCGACCTGCTCGATCCCCTCGTGCCACATGATCAAGTCGACGGCGAAGAAGACTCCGGCGAGCCACGCGAGCGCCCGCTGCTTCAGCGGCCTCGAGCCGTAGCGGCGCTGCTCGAGCCACGCCAGCGGCCAGAGGATCGGCAGCGCGTAGAGGCAGCGGAGAACGGCGCCCGTCGAGGGCGAGACGTGCGCGACGCGGAAGAGGATCCCCGAGAACGAGATCGCGAGCGCGCCCGCGAGCGCGGCCACGATCGGCCGATCGTGCAGTGGGTCGATCACGCCGCGAGGCTAGCGGCCTGGCGCGGTCGGCAACGCGGGCTCGTCGTGCGCGCCTCCGCGCTCGACCTCGTGGATGATCATCCGGTCGGTCAGCCATTCGACGGGCGCGCGGTCGTCCGTCAGCGGGCTCCCGTGCGGGCGAACCGGGGCGAGGCGGCTGTGGAAGAGCGGCAGCAGCAGCCGGAGCTTCCCGCGCACCCGGCCGGCGTGCTGTTCCAGCTCGGCCCTCGTCACCCGCTCTCGCAGCGCGAAGAGCACGTCGTTGTAACGCAGCGCGCGCCAACGCCAGGCCTGCGGGAACGCCGTCAGCAGCGTCGTCCCGACCGCATCCGAGAGCTTGTGGTCGCCCGGGGTGGCGGCGACGTTGAGCGCGATCATCCCGCCCGGCCGCAGGCGCTCGCGAGCCAGCCGGAAGAACTCGCTCGTCGCGAGGTAGAACGGCACGTAGGGCTGGCGGTAGGCGTCGACGACAATCAGGTCGTAGCGCTTGTCCGTCCGCTCGAGGAACGGCCGGCCGTCCGCCGCGATCAGGCGCAGCCGCGGGTTGTCGCCGGCGCCGAACCAGCGGCGCGCGACGGTGTTTAGCTCGGGATCGAGCTCGACGCCGTTGATCGCGACGTCCGCGTAGTAGCGCCCGTACGCGCGGCCGATCGTCCCGCCCGCGTTGCCGATCACGAGCATGTCGCGCGCCGGCCGCTCGAGCAGCGGTGGCAGCATCAGGAAGAGGTCCCAGTAGCGGCCGGTGAGGACCGTGTGCGGGTGCCACGTCGAATGGCTGACGACGCCCTCGTTCAGCTCGAGGTCGCGGCCGCCGTCGCCGTCGGAGACCACGCGGATGTACTGGTACTCGGACTCGGTCTCGAAGAGCGCACTCTTGACCTGCGCTGGCGGGATCGCCAGCAGGGCGGCGGCCGCGACCGGGGCCAGCACCCACGCGCGGCCGGCGAGCAGCGCGGAGCCGATAGCGACGCAGGCCCCCGTGGCGACGATCGTCCGCTGCGTCCCGATCCACGGGATCAGGACGAGCGCTGCGAGGAAGGTCCCGACGAGGCTGCCGGCGGTCGACAGCGCGTACAGCCGTCCCGCGACGCGCCCGGCCTCCTCCACGGCCTGCAAGGAGAGCCGCACCAGGAACGGAGCCGCCGCGCCGAGCGCTGTCACCGGGACCGCGAACAGCGCGAGCGCGGCGAAGAAGGACCCGACGACCGATCCGACCGCGACCGAGTCGACTCCCTCGACCGCCCAGCGCAGCAGCGGTCGCGCGGCGAACGGCGTCACCGCGAGCGCCGCCGCCGCGACGAGCAGGATCGCCGCCAGCATCCGCGGCTCGGGCCGCCGGTCGGCCAGCTGACCGCCGAGCCAGTACCCGAGCGCGAGGTACGCGAGGGTCAGCCCGATGATGTTCGCCCACACCACCGTCGAGGCGCCGAAGTACGGCGCGAGCAGGCGAGAAGCCGAGATCTCCGTCGAGAGGGTGGCGCCTCCGACCAAAAACGCGACGAGACCGAGCCTCACACAGGGGTTCTAGCGCGTTCGCGAGCGCGCGGAGACGTGCTAGCGCCTGATCCGGCTACTGGGTGGGCTCGTCCGGCTCTTCGTCGGCCGAGTCGACAGGCTCGTCCGGCGGGACGGTGACCTTCTCGGGCGTGATCTCGCCCGGGATGATCGTGATGTCCACCTCGTCCTCGTTCTTGCGGTCGATCAGGATCGTCGAGCCGGCCCCGAGCTCGCGGCCGAGCACGAAATCGGCCAGCGGGTCCTCGATGTAGCGCTGGATCGCGCGCCTCAGCGGGCGGGCGCCCATCGTCGGGTCGTAGCCCTTCTCGACGAGCAGCTCCTTCGCGCCGTCGGTGAGCTCGATCGCGGCCTCGTGTTCGCCCATCTGCTCGCGCAGCCGCTTCATCATCAGGTCGACGATCGTCATGATCTCTTCCTTCGTCAGCTTGTGGAAGACGATCACCTCGTCGATCCGGTTCAGGAGCTCGGGCCGGAAGACCTTCTTCAGCTCGCCCATGATCCGGTCCTTCATCTCGTCGTAGGAGAGGCCGGAGTCGTCGCCGACGGAGAAGCCCAGCGTCTGGTTCTTCGAGATGGTGGCCGCGCCGATGTTCGAGGTCATGATCACGATCGTGTTGCGGAAGTCGACCTTGCGGCCCTGGGCGTCGGTCAGCTTCCCGTCCTCCAGGATCTGGAGCAGGATGTTGAAGACGTCCGGGTGGGCCTTCTCGATCTCGTCGAGCAGTACGACCGAGTAGGGCTTGCGGCGCACGGCCTCGGTGAGCTGGCCGCCCTCGTCGTA
>JBEVNN010000066.1:0-5113 GCA_040508095.1 Gaiellaceae bacterium | reverse complement strand
GGGAAGCCCCTCTCCCCTACCTCACGTTGTAGTCGGTCGCGCGCAAAGCGCCATCCCTCGAATGGGGTACCCCGCTCGTTCGAGGGACTATCCCTCGAACGGGTGATTCACGCGGATCCCCCGTTCGAGGGATTCGTTCTAGCTGGGTGTGACGCGGTAGGCGTCGAACACGGCGTCGACGTTGCGCAGCGCCGTGAGCAGGCTGCGCAGCGCCTTCACGTCGCCGACCTCGGCCACGTACCAGTTCTTCGCGAGCTGGTCCTCGACGTGACCGCCGTACTCGACGATGTTCGCGCCGTGCTCGGCGAACGTGCGGGCCACGTCCTCGAGCAGCCGCGGCCGGTCCCAGGAATCCACCGCGATCTGGACGCGGAAGCTCTGCGAGGCGCCACCGTCCCAGTCGACGTTGGTGAAGCGCTCGGGGTTCCGCATGAGCGACTTCACGTTCGAGCAGTCCTCCCGGTGGATCGTGATCCCCTTGCCCATCGAGACGTAGCCGACGATCCGGTCGCCGGGCAGCGGCGTGCAGCACTTCGCCAGGCGCACGAGCACGTCGTCGACCCCGGTCACCGTGATGCCGAAGTTCTGGCTCGCCGTGACGTGCCGCTCCTTCGGCGCCTTGAGCGGAACGGCCTCCTCCCGCACGACCCCCTCCGTCTTCAGGCGCTGGATCACCTTGTTGACGATCTGGCCGGGCTGCAGCTTCCCCGAGCCGAGCGCGAGGTAGAAGTCCTCGGCTTTCTTGAAGCCGCTCTCGCGGATCACCTGGGCGAGCACCGCCGAGCCCTGCAGCTTCCGGTACGGCAGGTTCTGCTTCTTCAGCGCCGTCTCGAGGATCTCGCGGCCCTTGTGCTCGGCCTCCTCGCGCGTCTCGCGCGAGAACCACTGGCGGATCTTGTTGCGGGCGCGCGCCGAGGCGGCCAGCGAGAGCCAGTCGCGCGAAGGCCCGCGTCCGCTCTTCGTCGTCAGGATCTCGACGAAGTCGCCGCTCTTCAGGCGGTAGTGCAACGGGACGATCCGGCCGTTGATCTTCGCCCCGACGGTCCTGTGGCCGACGTCGGTGTGCACCGCGTAGGCGAAGTCGATCGGCGTCGAGCCCGCGGGGAGCGCCTTGACCTCGCCCTTCGGCGTGAAGACGAAGACCTCGTCCTCGAAGAGATCGGTGCGGAAGGCCCTGATGAACTCGCGCGGGTCGGCCTCGTCCTCCTGCCAGTCCATCAGCTGCCGCACCCACGCGAGCCACTCGTCGTCGCGCGCCTCGCCGGCGCGGCCGTGCTTGTAGAGCCAGTGCGCGGCAACGCCGAACTCGGCGGTCTCGTGCATCTCGCGCGTGCGCACCTGGATCTCGAGGGGCCGGCCCTCCGGACCGATCACCGTCGTGTGCAGTGCCTGGTAGCCGTTCAGCTTCTGCATCGCCACGTAGTCCTTGAAGCGGCCGGGCATCGGCTTCCAGAGCGAGTGGATCAGGCCGAGCGCGCCGTAGCAGTCGCGCGTCCCTTCCTCGCCGTCGCGCTCGGCGATCACGCGCATGGCCGTGAGGTCGTAGATCTCGTTGAACTCGCGGCCCTTCTTGGCCATCTTGTCGTAGATCGAGTAGAAGTGCTTCGCGCGCCCCGAGATCTCTGCGGGGATGTCGACCTTCTCGAGCTCGCGCTGCAGCGTCATCGCCGCCTCGCGCACGTGCTCCTCGCGGTCGGCGCGGCGCTCGCTGACCATCGCCTTGATCTCCTCGTACTTGCGCGGGTGCAGCGTCGCGAAGGCGAGGTCTTCCAGCTCCCACTTGATCTTGTTGATGCCGAGCCGGTGGGCGAGCGGCGCGTAGACCTCGAGCGTCTCCTTGGCCTTCTGCACCTGCTTCTGCTTGCCGAGGTACTCGATCGTCCGCATGTTGTGCAGCCGGTCGGCGAGCTTGATCAGGATGACGCGGACGTCCTGCGCCATCGCGACGATCATCTTGCGGTAGTTCTCGGCCTCGGCCTGCTCGCGGCTCTGGAACTGGATCCGGGTCAGCTTGGTGACGCCCTCGACGAGCGTCGCCACCTCGTCGCCGAACTCCGCGCGTACGTCCTTGATGTCGGTGCCGGTGTCCTCGACCACGTCGTGCAGCAGCGCGGCCGCGATCGTCTGCTCGTCGAGGTGGAGCTCGGCGCAGATCTTGGCGGCGCCCCACGGATGGTTGATGAAGTCCTCGCCCGAGCGGCGCTGCTGGCCCTCGTGCGCGGCGGCGGCGAAGCGGAAGGCGCGCGTCAGCAGGTCGCGGTCGACGTCCTTGTTGTAGGCAGCGACGGACTCGATCAGCTCGTCGATGAGCTCCTGATGTCGTTCTGCAGACTCGAGGACCGTCATAGGAAAATTGTACTCCCGAGCTTTTCCCTAACCGCTACGCGTAATTCACGTCGCAGGAGGGAACGCCTGCGAGGCGAACGGTCTCTCTTCATGCGCAGACGACGACAAGAACGCAAGGCCGCGCGGCTGGCGCGGATGCTGGTCGCGCTGGACTGCGCCGCGTGCGAGCAGCGCGCCTGGCGGCCGAGGCCGCGCGCGCAGTTCGCGGCGGTCAGTGCCGCGGGCGCCCGTCGTCCGTCTTGATGTAGCCCGGCGGGGCTTCGTGATGGGGCATTGCGCCGCTCGGGTCGTTCTTTATGCCGCCCGTGGCGGCCATCGCGTCGGTGTTCTCGACCCTTTCGCCGCCTCGATCGAACGGCCTCAGCGCGGCCCGCTTCAGCTTCTCGAGGATGCTCATGCCGAAAACGGTACTCCTGTCAGGCGGCGCGCGCGAGGCGGGGGTCGTGGAGAAGCGCGAGGAACCGCTCCGACTCGAGCAGGTGGCGCTTCGACCCGCCTTCCGCGAGCGCGAGCTCCTCGAAGATCGCCGCGGCCGCCGGGTCGCGCGCGTCCTTGCGCCACTCGCCCTTGAGCCACTCGCGCAGCTCGACGTAGCGGTCGTCGCACTCGAACACCTGGCGCACGTTCAGCTGCGGGGCGACGGTGCCGTTCCACTGGTTCGCCTCGAGCCGAAAGGCGACGTCGTAGTGCCCCGGTCGGCTGAGGCTGTCGAGCCGCCGACCCAACCGGAAGGCGATCGCGCTGCCCGAATCGCGGCCGTCGGCGCGCACGCGGAACTTGAGGTGCTTCCCCTCGCCGACCGCGGTGAGCTCCGCGAGCTCGCAGCCCGGCAGGAGCAGCGTCACGTTCGGGTTGCCGAGGCCGAACGGCGCGAGCCGCGCGAGCTCGCCGCACAGCGCGAGTGTGAGGTCCCGGCCGTGGACGAACGCGTCGACCGGCGTCGGCGGCCGCAGGTCGTCTTCTTCGAGGGTCGCGTCGCCGATCGCGGCGAACTGCTCGGCGAACGCCGGCACGTTTTCGGGCTTGATCGAGAGGCCCGCCGCAGCCGCGTGCCCGCCCCAGCGCTCGAGGTGGCCGGCGCAGCGCCGCAGGCCGTCGTGCAGGTCGAACCCTGCGACCGAGCGGCCGGACCCCTTCCAGTCGCCGTCGGTGCCCGCGATCAGGACGACCGGCCGCGAGTAGCGCTCGACCAGCCGTGAGGCGACGATGCCGATCACGCCCTCGTGCCAGTCTGCGCCGGCTACGACGAACGCGCGCCGCAGCCGCTGCTCTTCGGGCCACGACTCGATCTCCTCGACGGCCTCTCGCAGGATCCGCTCCTCCACGGCCTGGCGGTCGCGGTTCAGCTCCTCCAGCTGCGCGGCGAGTTGCGCGGCCGGCTCCCGCGCCTCGCTGAGCAGCAGCTCGAGTGCTGCTTCGGGCCTCCCGAGGCGCCCGGCCGCGTTCAGGCGCGGCGCGAGCCGGAAGCCGATCGCCCCCGCGTCGACCGCCGCCGGGTCAACGCGCGCAACGCGCATCAGCTCCTGCAGGCCCGGCTTCTGTGTCCGCGCGAGTTGGCGCAGGCCGGCAACGGCGAGGCCGCGGTTCTCGTCCAGCAGCGGAACGACGTCGGCGACAGTCGCGACCGCGACCAGGTCCAGGTGGCGCGCAAGCGCCTCTGAGCCCGGGCCGAGCAGCGCCTGCCCGAGCTTCCAGACCACCCCCGTTCCGCACAGATCGCTGAACGGGTAGCCGCCTCTGTACGGCCCGACCACAGGGCACGCGGGAAGCTCGTCGCCGGGCCGGTGGTGATCGGTGACGACGACCTGGAGTCCGTGCTCCTTCGCACCCTCGACTTCCTCGACCGCCGTGATCCCGCAGTCCACGGTGAGGACGAGTCCCACGCCCTCATTGGCCAGACGCGACAGCGTTTGGCCGCCCACCCCGTACCCCTCGTCGAATCTACTCGGCAGGTGGTAGCTGACCTCGGCGCCGAGCTCCCGCAGGACGAGCACGGCCAGCGCCGTAGCGCAGATGCCGTCGGCGTCGTAGTCGCCGTGGACGCAGATCTTCGTGCCGGCTGCAACGGCCGCGCGGATCGCCTCGCACGCCTCGCTCATGTCTCCGAGCAGGAACGGATCGTGCTCGGGCAGCCCTGCCTCGAGGAACGCGCGCGCGTCGGCCGGATCGGCGTAGCCGCGGCGGACGAGCACCGCCGCGAGGACGTCGCTCACGCCCAGCTCGGCGCCGAGCGCCTCGACCTCGGCCCGCTCGCACGGGTTCCGCAGCTGCCACGACATGGGCAGCCCACGGTACGGAGGCCCCCGGACGGAGCTTCAGCGACGAGCTATTCGCGGGGGAGCTCGAGCCCGAGCAGCGAGAGCGTCGCGATCAGCACCACCACTCCGGCCGCGATGCCGACGACGAGCCACGGCCGCCGCCGGCGCTGCAGCGCCTCCCAGCCGACCTTCGCCCAGAGCACGACGACGGCCGCCGCGGCGCCGAACGCGAGGACGATCACTGGCGCCAGTACCGCGGCGCGCTCGAGCGAGACCTCGAATACCCCGACCACCAGCAGCACGAGCGCCGCCGTGACGAGACCCGCCGCGAGGACCGCCCTGGAGCTCACGTTGGCCAGTCTAGTTGCGTAGTTATCCTCCGCCCGTGGACGCTGCGGACAACTACTCGTCCGGTGACGACATCGTCGTCGAGTTCCTCCGCCTCCGTTTCAGCTTCAACGCGGCCGACTTCGCCCAGCGCGTCTGTGCAGCCGCATTCCGGCTTGGCC
>JBEVNN010000052.1:0-3428 GCA_040508095.1 Gaiellaceae bacterium | reverse complement strand
ATCCGACCCTCCTCGAGCAGCCGCCGGATCGTGCGGTCGGAGAGGACCACGGGCCGATTCTACGAGTGTTTGCGCTTATGCTTGGCGCCCTTTCGATGGACAAACGTGAACGGAACGCCCGTCACCGCGAGCTACGAAGCCAGCTGCGCCGGCGGCAGGTCAGGCGCCGGCGGGCCGTGGCGATCGCCGCCCTCCTCGCGCTAGCGGCCGGGATCACGCTGGGCGCGCGCTCGGTCGGCGGCGGAAACAGCGCGCAGGCGGAGCAAGCAGTGCAGGCGGCGGCACGGCGGCAATCCGCCTTCGCATCGGTGCCACGCGAGATCCGCGGCGTCCACGTGACGATGTCCCTCGCTTCGCTACGGGGCAAGCTGCAGCAGTACCTCGCGCTGCCCGGTCTGAACACCATCGAGCTCGACGTCAAGGACGAGGACGGCCGGGTCGGCTTCGTGCCGCGGTCGGTGCCACTCGCCCGCCGCACCGGCGCCGCCGGGCCGTTCTACAACCCGCGACGCGCGGCACGGCTCGTCCACTCCCACGGCGCGTATCTCATCGGCCGCGTCGTCACCTTCGAAGACCCGGTGCTCGCCGAGAAGCATCCCGAGCTCGCGATTCACACGAGCGACGGCTCGGTCTGGCGCACCAGTGCCGGCCTCGGCTGGACGAACCCGTACGACCGGCGCGTCTGGCGCTACAACGTCGACCTCGCCGTGGCGGCGGCCAAGGCGGGCTTCGACGAGATCCAGTTCGACTACGTCCGCTTTCCGAGCGACGGCGACCTCTCGCTGATCCGCTACCCGGGCGTGCACCCGCAGCCGATGAAGTGGACGATCCCGGCCTTCGTGCAGTACGCGTCGAAGCGCCTGCACCCGCTCGGCACGCGCGTGTCGGTGGACGTCTTCGGGCTCTCGGCGACCCGCGACCTCGGCATCGGCCAGCTCCCGCGGCGCGTCTCGCGTTACGTCGACGCGGTCTACCCGATGGTCTACCCGTCGCACTACAGCCCCGGCGAGTACAACCTGCCCGACCCGAACGCCGCGCCCGGCCGGACGGTGACGTATTCGCTCCTCGACTTCCAGACCGCGCTCGAGGGGCGCAAAGCGAGGCTGACGCCGTGGCTGCAGGACTTCTCGCTCGGCCGCACGTACACGCTCGACGACGTGCGCGCGCAGATTGCCGCAACTCGCGCACAGCACACCCACGGCTACCTGCTCTGGAACGCCGAGGGCCTGTACAACGCGCCCGCGCTGCTCCCGCCTGCATGACGGCTATTCATGTATGCAGGCGGCCGGTCGCTGCGCTATCGTCAGCGCAATGGCGGTGACGCGGGCAGTCGAGCTCCGGACGGAGATTCCGGGGCCGAAGTCGAAGGCGATCCTCGAGCGGAAGGAGCGCGTGGTCGCGGACCCGCTCTCGATCTTCCTGCCCGTGGTCGTCGACCAGGCGCAGGGCGCGACCCTCACTGACGTCGACGGCAACACCTTCCTCGACTTCACCGGCGGCGTCGGCTGCCTCAACGTCGGCCACTCGCACCCGCAGGTGGTTGCGGCGGCGCAGGAGCAGCTCACGCGCTTCTCGCACACGGATTTCACGATCGTCCCGTACGAGGTCTACGTCGACCTCGCCGAGCGCCTCTGCGAGCTCGCGCCGGTGCGCAGGCCGGCGAAGGCCGCCTTCTTCAACGCGGGCACCGAGGCGGTCGAGAACGCGGTCAAGTTCGCCCGCTCGTACACCGGCCGCCCGGCCGTGATCGGCTTCGAAGGCGGCTTCCACGGCCGGACGCTGCTCTCGCTGACGCTCACCTCGAAGACGCACCCGTACAAAGCGGGCCTCGGCCCCTTCGCGCCCGAGGTCTATCGCGTCCCGTTCCCGAACGAGTACCGCGGCCCGAGCGCAGCCGAGGCGCTCGACGCCCTCGAACGCGCGCTGGTGACGCAGATCGCCGCCGAAACCGTCGCGGCGATCGTGCTGGAGACCGTGCAGGGCGAGGGCGGGTTCGTGGTCGCGCCGTCGGAGTTCATCGAGGGCGTGCGGCGCCTGTGTGACGAGCACGGCATCGTCTTCGTCTGCGACGAGGTACAGACCGGCTTCGGCCGCACGGGCCGGATGTGGGGCATCGAGCACTACGACGTCGAGCCCGACCTGATCACCGTCGCGAAGTCGATCGCCGCGGGCCTGCCGCTCTCGGGCGTGCTCGGCACCGCGAAGATCATGGACGCGCCCGGCGACTCGGCGGTGGGCGGCACCTACGTGGGCAACCCCGTCGCGCAGGCGGCGGCGATGGCTGTTCTCGACGTCTTCGAAGAGGAGAGCCTGAACGACCGCAGCGCCGCGATCGGCGAGCAGATCCGCGAGCGCATGCTCGCGTGGCAGGAACGTTGGGACGCGATCGGCCACGTACGTGGACTCGGCGCGATGCTGGCCATCGAGCTCGTCGCCGACCGTGAGACGAAGGAGCCGGCAGCCGAGCTCGCGAGCCGGGTCGTCGAGGCGGCTGCGGAGCGCGGCCTGCTGCTCTTGAAGTCCGGCATCTACTCGAACTGCATCCGGGTCCTCGTGCCGCTCATCATCAGCGATGCGGAGCTCGACGAGGCTCTCGGCGTCTGGGAGCAGGCGCTCGAGACGACCTTGGCTTAGTCCCCGGGAGCTACGGGCACAATTGACTGCTGTGGTCGGTGAGCTGATCGCGGACCGGTACGAGCTGGAGGAGCTCGTCGGCACGGGTGGCATGTCGAGTGTCTACCGCGCCAACGACAGGCTGCTCGAGCGCGACGTGGCGCTGAAGGTGCTCCACGACCGGTTCACCGTGGACGGCGACTATGTCGAGCGCTTCCGGCGCGAGGCGCGCGCGGTCGCCCAGCTCTCGCACCCGAACATCGTCACCGTCATCGACCGCGGCGAGCAAGACGGGCGCCAGTTCATCGTCTTCGAGTACGTCGACGGGGAGAACCTGAAGACGCTGATCGAGCGTGAGGGCCCGCTGCCGGAGCGCGAGGCGATCGAGCTCGCCCTCCAGATCGCGCGTGCTCTCGGCTTCGCGCACGAGCGCGGGCTCGTCCACAGGGACGTGAAGCCGCAGAACGTGCTCCTGAACGGCGACGCCGGTGCGAAGGTGACCGACTTCGGCATCGCGCGCTCACTCGACGTCCAAGGTGGGCTGACGCAAACCGGGACGGTGATGGGGACGAGCGACTACATCGCGCCCGAGCAGGCGCGTGGCCGGCAGGTCGATGCTCAGAGCGACGTCTACTCGCTCGGCGCCGTGCTCTACGAGTTGCTGACCGGCGAGGTGCCGTTCCCGGGCGACAACTTCGTCGCGGTGGCGATGCGACACATCAACGAGCCGCCGCCGAGCGTGCGGGAGCGGCGGCCGGAGCTGTCGCCGCGGCTCGACGCCGCGGTCAGGCGAGCGATGGCGAAGGACCCCGAGG
>JBEVNN010000043.1:0-8536 GCA_040508095.1 Gaiellaceae bacterium | reverse complement strand
GGCACGACGCCGCCGAACCGCGCGTGCAGGTCTGCCTGCGACGAGACGACGTTCGAGCGAATGTGGCCGTCCTCGACGAGCGCCGCCGCGGTCTCGTCGCAGGAGGTCTCCAGCGCGAGGATCAGGAGTACGTCGCCGGCTCCGAGACCGGGTCCTTCCACATGATCAAGGCGTCCTCGCGGTTGTCCGTGTAGTAGCCACGGCGGACGCCGCGCGGGCGGAAGCCGACCTCCTCGTAGAGCTTGATCGCGCCTGCGTTCGAGACGCGCACCTCGAGCGTGTAGCCGCGCCGGCTGCGGCCGGCGGTCAGCTCGAACAGCCGGTTCAGCAGCAGCGAGGCGATCCCGCGGCGGCGCTGGTCGGGCGTGACGGCGACATTCATCACGTGCCACGCATCGACGTAGCGCGAGATGATCAGGTAGCCGATCAGCTTCCCGGTCTCCGCCTCGAACGCGCCGAGGCAGAGCGACGACGGCTTGGCCAGCTCGCTCGCGAACATCGAGCGCGACCACGGCGTCGGGTAGGAGCTGCGCTCGATCTCTTCGATCGCGTTCAGGTCGCGCAGCTCGAGGCGGCGGAGCTCGACGTCGGTCACGCGTTCTTCTCCGCGTCGGGGACGCGCAGGTAGAGCGGCTCGACGGCCTCGGCCGGGCCGAAGTCCCTGGCGAGCTGCGCGTGGAAGCGTGCGCGTGGCAGGTGGCGCTCGTCGTCGTCCGGCGGCACCTCCGCCCCGCGCTGCTCGAGCACCTCGCGGTAGCGTAGCGCGCCGTCGCCGACGCAGAGGCCGCCCACGATCTCCTGCGGTGCGCAGACCACCGGCTCGCCGTCGACGAGCGCGAATACTTCCCGCCGCCCCGCGTCCACGACCGGCACCGCGCCGGGCGCGCCGGCGGCGAGAGCGTCCAGCGTGGAGACACCCGCGACCGGCAGGTCGAGCGCGAGCGCCAACCCACGCGCTGCCGCAAGGCCGAGCCGCATGCCCGTGAAGCTACCGGGCCCGGTGCCGACGACGATCCCCGTCAGCTCCGAGCGTTCGACGCCGCCCGCGCGCAGCAACTCGTCGGCGTCCTCGAGCACCCGGACCGCCCGGGAGACTGCTTCTCCCAGCACCTCACCGTCCCGCACGAGCGCAGTAGTTGCAGCGCTCGTCGCGGTGTCAAACGCGAGTGTCAGCACCCCCGGGCAGGCGGTCGAGCAACGACGGTTCCTCGCTTTCCAGCGAAATCAGTCTATGAGCGACGTCCACGTGCGACAAACGTACCTTCATGCGGACCGGCGGGAGCGCATCCGCGGCGGCCTCCGGCCACTCGACGAAGCAGATCGCGTCCTGGAAGTACGGCTCGAGGTCGCCCCACTCCGCGGCCGAGAAGCCCTGGAAGCGGTACAGGTCGAGGTGCGAGACGTCCACCGGCTCGCTCGGGTAGCGATGGCCGACGGTGAAGGTCGGGCTCGTCACCGGAACCGTCACGCCGAGCGCGCGGCAGGCGCCGCGGACGAAGGTCGTCTTGCCGCTGCCGAGCTCGCCCGAGACCGTGACCACGTCGCCGCCCTGCAGCCCGCCGGCGAGGGCGGCCGCGACGGCTTCCGTCTCCGCCGGAGAGGCGGAGCCGACTTCCATGGTCCTCAGAAGAGGCCGAGCTGGACTGCCTGCGCCTGCGCCGGCTCCGGTGCCACCGGCGTCAGCAGCGGCGTCGGCGGGGCGACCTCGCGACCCAGCAGCTCGGGCAGACGCGCGAAGTCCTGCTCGAGCACCTGCAGCATCGCCGGCGTATAGAGCGCCGCGGCGGGGTGGTAGAGCGGGTAGAGCACCACGCAGCTGCCGCCGAGGTTGACCTCCTGCTCGGTCCCGTGCACGCGTGTGATCCCCGTAGGCTTGCCAGAGAGCAACTTGGTCGCGAAGTTGCCTAGCGTCGCGACGACCTTCGGGCGGATCAGCTCGATCTGCCGGAAGAGGTGGCCCTCGCAGGCCTGGATCTCGTCCGGGGCCGGGTCGCGGTTTCCCGGCGGCCGGCACTTGAGCACGTTTGCGATGTAGACGTTCGAGCGCTCGAGCCCGATCCCCGCCAGCAGCTTGTCGAGCAGCTTCCCGGCCTGGCCGACGAACGGGTACCCCTGCTTGTCCTCGTGGAAGCCGGGCGCTTCGCCGACGAACATCAGGTCGGCCTCAGGGTCGCCGATGCCGAAGACGACCTGCGTGCGGCCCTCCGCGAGGCGGCACTTCGTGCACCCCGCGACCTGGCGCGCGAACGCCTCGAGCTCGGTCAGCGGCCGGTCAATGGCCGCAGCCACACGAACCGCCGCAGCAGCCACCGGAGGACCCGCCGAAGGTCGGCTGCTCGGCGGTGCCGTGCGTCGCGAAGACCGAGAACTGCTTGCGCACGTTCGAGGAGGCGCAGTCCGGGCAGTCCGGCTGCTCGCCGTTCCGGACGAGTTCCTCGAAGTGCGACTCGCACTCCATGCAGACGTATTCGTAGATCGGCACCGTGTCAGCAGACCCTAGCAACGGGTCCGCATGTTCGACCACGCACCGGACGTCACGCCTTCGGGAGCTCGAAATAAAAAGTGGAGCCTTGCCCAACCTGCGAGTCGACGCCGATCGTGCCGCCCATCCGGCGCACGAGCTCACGGCAGATGTAGAGCCCGAGGCCGGTCCCGCTGGGCACGGCCCGGTGCTGCGGGTCGGCGCGGTAGAACTTCTCGAACACGGCCTCGTGCTCGCCCGGGTTGATGCCCATCCCCTGGTCGCTCACCTCGACGCGCACCCCGGACTCGCACGGCGCGGTGCGCACTTCGACCGAGCCGCCGTCGGGGGAGTACTTGAAGGCGTTGTCGATCAGGTTCACGAGCACCTGTTCGATCCGGTTCGCGTCGCCCAGCGCGGCTGCACCGTTCGAGTCGGTGCTCACGACGAGCGAGACCGAGTCGGGCAGCTGCTGGCGCATCGTCTAGACCGCCTCGGCGACCAGCTGCACCAGGTCGACGGGCTCGCGGTCGATGCGCACGTCGCCGCGGTCGAGCCGGTTGGCCAGCAGCACTTCTTCGGTGATCTGCGTCAGCCGTGTCCCCTGAGCGCCGATCATCTCCAGCAGCTGCTGGCGCCGCTCGGGCGAGAGCGCGATGTCGTCGCGCAGCAGCGTCTTCGCGGCGCCGAGCACGGCCGTCATCGGCGTCCGCAGCTCGTGCGAGATCGTGGCGATGAAGTCGCTCTTCGCCTCCTCGAGCTCGCGCTCGACGGTGAGGTCGCGGAAGGTGTAGACGACGCCGCCGGACTCGGTGCGGACGGCGACGAAGGACAGCCACAGCTCGCGGCCGTCGACCTCGACTGGGAGCGTCACGGAGCGCGCGGGCTCGGAGCCAGAGCCCTCGGCGACCGGGATCTCCCGCACGATCCGCGCCCAGTCCTCGAACACCTCCACAGGGTCGCGGCCGATCACGTCGTCCCGTGAGCGCCTGGTGACTAGCGCGGCCGCGTGGTTCCAGAACCGCAGCGTCCCCTCGGGGTCGACGAAGAAGATGCCGTCGCCGACCGCCTCGAGGACGCGCGCGGCGCGCTCGCGCTCGGCGGCGATGGTCTCGGCGGTGGCGCGCGCGGCCGCCTCCGCCTGCGCCTGCTCGTGCAGCCGCGCGTTGCGCACAGCGGCAGCCATCAGCCCGATCAGCCCCTCGGCCAACTCGAGCTGCTCCTTCTCGTACACCTCGCTCTCGTGCATCAGCTGCACGACGCCGACGACCTCGCCCTCGTGCTTGACCGGGAGCATCATCGCCGACTGCACCCCCGGCGGCCCCTCCTCCGGGAGCTTCCGCATGTGGCCTTCGCGGTCGACGTCGTAGTAGACGCCGCCGGGATCCTTCACGCGCTCCGGCACGTCGCCGACGAGCAGCGGCCCGCCGCTCATGATCACGCGGCTCTGCATGCCGCCGCCTTTCCGGTTCAGCGGGAGCGCGGGCAGGATCGCGGGGTCGAGCTTGCCGCCGTCGACCCACGCGTAGTCGCAGCTGATCAGCTCGGTGTCGGGGTCGAAGGAGGAGACGATCAGGCCGTTGTGCGGCACCGCCTCGGCGAGCAGCTGGCGGAAGCGGTCGTAGACCCGCTCGAGCTCGAGCGTTTCGTTCAAGTAACGCGCAGCTTCGAGGAGAAGCTCTGCTTTCTCGGCCCCCCTGTGACGACCCACTTCTCGTTCATCATGCCCGAGTGATGCGGGAAAGTCTCGCCGTTCGGCTGGAAGGCCGCTTTGTGACGCTCGAGCCGCTGGGCGAGGAGCATGTCGACGGCCTCCGTCGTGCAGCCGCCGACGAGCGGATCTGGGAGTGGATGATCACGCGTGACGTCGAGGCCTGGATCGCCGACGCGCTGCGTGACGACACCGGCCGGCAGCCGTTCGCGGTCCTGCGTGACGGGGAGGTCGTCGGCTCGACGAGCTACATGAGCCTCGCGCCCGAGCACCGGCGGGTCGAGATCGGCAACACCTGGCTGAGCCCCTCCGCCTGGCGCACCGGTGCGAACTCCGAGGCGAAGTACCTGCTCCTCCGCCACGCGTTCGAGGAGGCCGCCTGCCTGCGGGTGGAGTTCAAGACGGATGCGAAGAACGAACGCGCGCGGGCCGCGCTGGCCGCGATCCCCGCCGAGTTCGAGGGCATCCACCGGCGGCACATGGTCGTGCGCGGCGGGGAGCGGCGCGACTCCGCCTGGTACGCGGTGACCGTCGACGACTGGCCCGAGGTGCGGCGCACGCTCGAGCAACGGCTCGCGGGCTAGACTTCCCGCCGCCCGGTATCCGCTACGGAACTGGAGCACTGGATGATCAAGAGCGTCAACGTGATCGGTCGCGGGCGCGTGGGGTCGGCCCTGGCCGCGCGCCTGGAAGAGCGCGGCGTCGAGCTGCGCGAGGACGCCGCGGAGCTGACCCTGCTGTGCGTTCCGGACACGGCCATCCGGGACGTAGCCCGGGGACTGTCCCCGGGACAGGGCTGGGTCGGACATGTTTCCGGAGCGACGCCGCTCTCGGCGCTCGACCCGCACGAGCGGCGCCTCTCGCTCCACCCGCTGCAGACGTTCACACGCGCGCGAGGCCCGGAGCAGCTCGACGGCGCCTGGGCGGCCGTCACCGCGGAGACCGACGAGGCGCGGGAGCTGGGCTTCGAGCTCGCGCGGGTACTCGGCCTGGAGCCGTTCGAGCTCGACGACGACGAGCGGGCGCTGTACCACGCGGGCGCCGTCGTGGCGTCGAACTACCTGGTCACGCTGTACGAGGCGGCCGCGGGCCTCGTGGCCGCGGCAGGAGCTCCGCCGGAGGCACTCGAACCGCTGATGCGCCGGACGATCGAGAACGGCTTCGAGCTGACGGGCCCGATCGAACGCGGGGACTGGGATACAGTCGATGCGCACCGCGAAGCGATCAGGCGCGCGCGGCCGGACCTCGAGGGGCTCTACGACTTGCTGGCGGAGGCAACGGTCGCGTGAGGATCGTTCGTTCGGCGGCCGACCTTCCACGCGGGGGCGAGATCGGCCTCGTGCCGACGATGGGCGCCTTCCACGAGGGGCACCTCGCGCTCTTGCGCGCCGCGCGCGACGAGAACCAGATCGTGGTCGCGAGCCTGTTCGTCAACCCCGCGCAGTTCGGCGAGGGCGAGGATCTGGAGCGCTACCCGCGCGACGAGGAACGCGACGCGCGGCTCGCCGAGGAGGCCGGTGTCGACGTCCTCTACGTCCCGGCCGCCGACGAGATCTACCCGCCGGGGTTCGAGACCTGGGTCGAGGTCGAGCGGCTCGGCTCAATCCTCGAAGGCGAGCACCGGCCCGGGCACTTCCGAGGCGTCGCCACGGTCTGCCTGAAGCTCTTCAACCTCGTCCGGCCGAGGCGCGCCTACTTCGGTCAGAAGGACGCGCAGCAGGTGGCCATCGTGCGCCGGATGGTGCGCGATCTCGCCGTGCCGGTCGAGATCCGAATCGTCCCGACGGCGCGCGACGAGGACGGGCTTGCGCTCTCGTCCCGCAACGCCTACCTGTCCCCCGAGGAGCGCGAACGTGCGCTCGCTCTCCCCCGCGCGCTGGCCGCCCGTGATCGGACCCTGCTGAACGGCCTCGAGGTCGACTACTTCGAGGAGGCCGACTTCGAGCCCCGCGTCCTCGCCGCCGCCGTGCGCGTCGGCAACACCCGCCTGATAGACAACGTCGTCCTGGAAGGAGAACCGTCGTGAGCAAGTACGCATCCTGGACCCACGGCAAGCTGCCGCTGACCGAGCTTGCCGAGCTGAAGCGGCGCGGCCAGAAGCTCGCGATGGTCACCGCCTACGACTTCCCGAGCGGCCACATCGCGGACGAGGCCGGAGTCGAGCTCGTGCTCGTCGGCGACTCGGCCGGGATGGTAGTGCTCGGCAACGAGTCGACGGTGCCCGTGACCATGGAGGAGCTGCTGATGCTGACGCGCGCGGTGACGCGCGGCGCCAAGCGGCCGCTCGTCGTCGCGGACATGCCGTTCGGCTCGTTCCAGGTCTCCGACGAGGTCGCGGTCGACAACGCCGTCCGGTTCGTGAAGGAAGCCAGCGCAGACGCGGTCAAGCTGGAAGGCGCGGGCCCAACGCTCTCGCGAGTACAGGCGATCGTCGGCGCGGGCGTGCCGGTGATGGGCCACGTCGGCCTGACGCCGCAATCCGCGACGATGCTCGGCGGCTTCAAGGCCCAGGGGCGAACCGCCGAGAAGGCTGTGCGGCTGTTCGAAGACGCACTCGCCCTCGAGGCCGCCGGGTGCTTCGCGATCGTGCTCGAGGCGGTCCCGGCCGCAGTCGCCGCCCGCATGACTGAGGCGCTGCACGTGCCGACGATCGGCATCGGCGCCGGCGCCGCCTGCGACGGCCAGGTGCTCGTGTGGCACGACCTGCTCGGGCTCTACGCGGGTAAGGCGCCTCGCTTCGTCAAGCGCTACGCCGACCTCGCCACCGAGGCGAAGCGCGCGCTCGAGTCGTACGTGGACGACGTTCGCGAGGGCCGCTTCCCGGAGGAGCAGCACACCTACGCGATCCCGGACGAGGAGCTAGACGCGTTCGAGTCGTGGCTCGCGTCGCATCAAGAGGCGCAGGCCCAGCACGAGCAGCGCTAACGCCCAGGCGACGAACGCAAGCTCGATCACGACGAACGCCGTGTTGCCGGCGCCGTGGTCGGTGCCGCCCCGCTTGAACACGTCCTCGCCGTAGACGGCGAGCCGCACGGGCCAGACGACGAACAGCGAGAGCGCGACCGGCGCGGAGGCGAAGGCAAGCACGTGGCGCACCTGCCGGTAGGTGATCCCACCGACGACCCGCGTGAGTGCGTACAGCACCAGCCCGCCGAGGAAGTAGACGAGGGCGCCATAGATGCCGCCGCCGATGAAGGCGATCACCGCGACGTTGAGGGCGTCGTTCGCGACGTCGTCCTGCAAGTGGCCGTACGTCGGAGTCCACAGCACGGACGCGATCCCGGAGAGCCAGACGAGCGCGAGCACCGCCTCGCTGCGAGCACGGGCCGCAGCTTCGGAGTCGTCCCGCATGAGCGCGAGCACCTCACGGGGCCGGACGAGCACGAACAGCGCTCGCCGCAGCCAGACGAGCTCGTCGCCCGCCGACGACGCGGCCCGGGCGTTCACGCCGCTGCGGGCTCGCGAGCGGGCAGGATGTCGCGCAGGAACTGGCCGGTGGCGGACTGCTCGACCGCCGCGACATCCTCCGGCGTCCCGGTCGCGATCACCTCGCCGCCGGCCTCGCCGCCCTCGGGCCCGAGGTCGACGATCCAGTCCGCCTGTTTGATCACGTCGAGGTTGTGCTCGATCACGAGCACGGTGTTCCCGGCATCGACCAGCCGTTGCAGCACCTCGAGGAGCTTCTCGATGTCGGCGAAGTGGAGGCCGGTCGTGGGCTCGTCGAGGATGTAGAGCGTCCGCCCGGTGGCGATCTTCCCGAGCTCCTTCGCCAGCTTCACGCGTTGAGCCTCGCCGCCGGAGAGCGTCGTCGCGGGCTGGCCGAGCTTCACGTAGTCGAGCCCGACGTCGTGCAGCGTCTGCAGCCGCCGCCGCAGCTTCGGGATCTTCGCGAAGAAGCGCAGCGCCTCTTCGACGGACATCTCGAGCACGTCGGCGATCGACTTGCCCTTGAAGCGCACCTCGAGCGTCTCGCGGTTATAGCGCTTGCCGCCGCAGGTCTCGCAGGGCACGTAGACGTCGGGCAGGAAGTGCATCTCGATCTTGATCGTCCCGTCGCCTTTGCAGGTCTCGCAGCGGCCGCCGCGGACGTTGAACGAGAAGCGCCCCGGCTTGTAGCCGCGCACCTTCGCCTCGGGCGTCAGCGAGTAGAGCTCGCGGACCGGCGTGAAGATGTCGGTGTAGGTCGCCGGGTTCGAGCGCGGCGTGCGGCCGATCGGCGACTGGTCGATGTCGATCACCTTGTCGAAGCCGTCGATGCCCTCGACCGCGTCGTGGTCGCCGGGCTTGACGCGCATCCGGTGCAGCCGGTTCGCGAGCGCCTTGTAGACGATCTCGTTCACGAGCGTCGACTTGCCCGAGCCCGA
>JBEVNN010000012.1:0-2783 GCA_040508095.1 Gaiellaceae bacterium | reverse complement strand
CGGGTTGCCTGCTCGGCCTCGGTCCAGGCCAGCTGCAGCCACAGCTCGGAGGCCTGGTGCACGGTCTGGAAGAGCAGCTCGTCTCGGTGCACCTGCTGCTCGGAGCTCTTCTGCAGGGCGAGCAGCTCGTCGGTTCGCAGGTAGCGCTCGTAGTCGCTGGCGCCCTCGCCGGCGAGGATCGGTTGGCTGAAGTCCTCGGCCTCGGCCACGGCAGGAGCATACTTCCGCCGTGGGCGACCTCTTCGCCGATTCCGCGCGGGACCGTATGCAGGAGATCGCGCCGCTGGCGCTACGGCTGCGGCCGAGGTCGCTCGACGAGTTCGTCGGCCAGGAGCACGTGCTCGGCGAGGGCTCCGCGCTGCGGCTCGCGATCGCCGAAGACCGGGTCGGCTCGGCGATCCTCTACGGCCCGCCGGGCACCGGCAAGACGACGCTCGCACGCATCGTCGCGCAGACGACGGGCGCGGCCTTCGAGGAGCTCTCGGCGGTCTCGGCGTCGGTCGCCGACGTGCGGGCGGTCTTGGCGCGCGCGCGGGACCGGCTCGGCGGCAACGGCCAGCGCACGATCCTCTTCCTCGACGAGATCCATCGCTTCAACAAGGCGCAGCAGGACGCACTCCTCCCGGCCGTCGAGGAAGGGCTCGTGACGCTGATCGGAGCGACGACCGAGAACCCGTACTTCGAGGTCAACTCGGCGCTCCTCTCCCGCTGTCAGATCTACGAGCTCGAGCCACTCGGCGAGGAGGGGCTCCGAGTGATCGTGGCACGTGGGACCGAGACGTTGGAGGCGGAGGTGCCCGAGGACGTCGCGTCGCTCGTCGCCCGGCGCGCGGGCGGAGACGCGCGCAACGCGCTGAACATCCTCGAGCTCACGGTGCAGACGGCCCGCGCGGAGGGGTCGAGCGTCACCGAGGAGCACGTCGAGGACGCGGCCCGCAAGCGGCCGCTTGTCTACGACAAGGGCGGGGATGCGCACTACGACTTCGTCTCGGCGTTCGTCAAGTCGATGCGAGCCTCCGACCCGGACGCGGCCGTCTACTACCTGGCCGCGATGCTGGAGGGCGGCGAGGACGCGCGCTACATCGCGCGGCGCATGATCGTGCTGGCCTCCGAGGACATCGGGAACGCGGACCCGCGCGCGCTGCTGATCGCCGTCGCGGCGGCGCAGGCCGTCGAGCACGTCGGCCTCCCGGAGGCGCGGCTCAACCTGTCCCAGGCCGCGATCTACCTCGCGCGGGCACCGAAGTCGAACGCCTCCTACCGCGCGCTGAAGGAGGCGACTGCGGACGTGCGCGAGCTCGGTCAGACGCGGCCGCCCGACGCGTTGCGGGACACGAGCTACTACGGCGCGAAGAAGCTCGGCCGCGGGAAGGGCTACGTCTACCCGCACGACGACCCGCGCGGCTTCGAGACCGACAACCTCCCGGATCCACTGAAAGGCAAGCGCTATTACCGACCGAGCGGGTCCGGCGAAGAGGGCGAACCGGACTGAGCTGTGCTACTAGTGGCTCCGGGTCGTGTCGCTCAGAGCCGCCTGCATCGCCCTGACGGCGCTCGCCGTCGCACTCCCGCCCGCTGCTTCTGCGAGCCAGTTCGTGGACCTCGTGGGCTCGCGGGTGCCCATCACGCTGAAGGTCAGCGGGAAGAGGGCAGTGGTCCACTACCGCAAGGGGGACGGGCGGCGGCACGTGCTCGTGGGCGGCGCAGTGAACGCGCGGCACCCCGGCCGCTCCGCACGTCAGGTGCGGTTCCGCATCGACTACAGCGGCGGACGCGGGCTGTGGAAGCGGTTCCGAAGCACGTGCGGCCCGTATGACGGCCCACGATTGCCGTTTCTCGTAGCCGCCTGTCGCGCGCCGAACGGCTCCTACTGGGCCGTTCAGGAGTGGATGGTCGACCAGCCGAACTTCGGGATGCCGCCCTGGACCGTGCGCCAGCACATGTACTCCATCCGCGTCTCACACTGGAGCACGCCGCTTGCCCGGCTCGACCTGTATGCCGATTGGATCTACGGGGGCCGTTTCCACGAGGTGTTCGGCCGCGCGACCTACCTCGGCCGGCCGGTCTTCGGGTTCGCCAGCACCTCGCGGGGAGCGCCGACCGACCGCTACGGCCGGCTTCTGTACCTGGACACGTTCGGCTCACGCTACGGAACTGGCTGGCGGCGAGAGAACGCCTTCCTGCCGCACCGGCCGAACGGCGTGTTCTGTGCCGGCTTCTACCGACACAAAGGGCGCCCGCCGGGCAACGGCTCGCGCTACCGCGTGACAATGATCGGCCCGGGCGTGACGCCGGACGTGCAGTCGACGGTGAACGGACTGCGCAACTACCGCGGCTCGCCCGACGCGCCCTACGAGGCTCAGCAGAACCGCGTCCTTGACCGCCTCGCCGCGGGCGGCCGCTGGTGTCATCACCACTGAGCGCCTCACGCTAGCCTCCGGCCACCAACGACGGGGAGGAGCAAGATGGCGATCGAGCGACGAGCGCACGCAACCTGGGAAGGCGACCTGCGCAGCGGATCCGGGCGGTTCGACCTGACGAGCAGCGGGGCCGTGACGGGCCAGCCGGTGACCTTCGCCTCGCGCTTCGAGCCCGAGGCCGGCGGCAAGACGAGCCCGGAGGAGCTGATCGCGGCGGCGCATGCCACCTGCGTCTCGATGGCCCTCGCAAACGGGCTCGCCCAGGACGGCCACGCACCAACGCGCCTGGAGACCGACGCTGTCTGCACGCTCGACCAGACCGACGCCGGCTTCCGGATCGTTGCGATGCACCTGACGGTGCGC
>JBEVNN010000045.1:0-3403 GCA_040508095.1 Gaiellaceae bacterium | reverse complement strand
CCGCGGCATCCTCGTACGAGGAGTCCGTCCAGGAGACGTCCGCCCACGACACGTCGGCCCAGGAGACGTCGGCCCAGGACACATCCGCCCAGGAGACGTCTGCCCAGGAGACGACGTTCCAGGCCGCGTCGGCCCAGGAGACGTCAGCCCACGAGACCGAGTCCCAGGAGACGCTCGCCTTCGCGAGATCCATCCAGCTGACCGCGTCGAACGCCGGGACGGTGTCGTCGGCTACGGGCTTGACGAAGGCATCGATGCCCTTGTTCGGATTGGGCGGCGTGTCGACTCGCCAGGCTCGACCGATGCGCACCTCGCCGACGCCGGCCGAGTTCTTGGCGGCCGCCGCAAGCGGGTAGGCCGAGAGCATGAGCGCTCCCTTGACCTGATCGGGGGTGAACCCCGGGTGCTTGGCGAGGATCTGCGCCGCGGCGCCTGCGACCACGGGGGCGGCAAACGACGTACCCGAGAGCTCGATGTAATTGGGTGCAACGAGCTTGTCCGACCGCTCGGATGCGAGCGTCGAACCGCTGGGGACCGGGCCGACCATGTAGCGGCCGGCCGCGGAGATGTCGGGCTTCATGAAGCCGTCCAGCGTCCGACCGTACGCCGACCACGGCGCAGTCGTGTCGTCGTCGCGAGAGAGCGTGCCGTTCAGGTCAGCTGCGCCGACGGTGATCACGAACGGGTCGTTGCCGGGCGAGAAGGGGACGCCGCTCGGCGTGTTGCCCGTTCCGTAGTTGCCGGCCGCGGCCACGACCACCACGCCGCTGAACCACAGCTTCTCCACCGCCCTGTCGAGCGGGTCGCGGAAGAAGTTGGTCTTCAGCGACGAGTGGAGCGAGAAGTTGGCGACCCGGATGTTGTACCGGCTCTTGTTCGCCACGATCCACTGAGCGGCCGCGATCACGTCGCTTGTTCGAGCAACGCCACTGTCGTCCATCACGTCCAGCGAGACGAGGTTCGCCTGCGGGGTGGTTCCCGTGTAGCCGTCCGCCGAGCCCGCGGCGATACCGGCCACGAACGTCCCGTGGCCACGCCCGTCGCCGTTCGAGTTGTTCGGCAGCGTCGTGAAGTTGACGTTCGCCTTGACGCGGTTGCCGTACCCGAAGTCGGCACGGCCGGCCTGGATCCCGGAGTCGACGATCGCGATCGTCGGCGTGTTCCAGGACGAGATCGAGTTGAGCCCGCTCCAGGTCTGCGACGCGCCCGACTCGTACGGCCACAGCTGCGCCGAGTTGTAGTCGGAGAGCTTCACCGGCACGTCGGGGGTGACGGTCAGGTTCGACATCCGCATGAGCCTCGGCAGGGCGCTCGCCCGCACCGTGGCCGAGACGCCGTTGATCAGGGTCAGGCGCCGGTCGAGGCCGCCGCGGTCGTCATCGGCGAACTGATTGACATGGGTGAAGGCCGAGAGCGCCGGCGAGAGCTGGCCGTTCGTGCTCTGGATGATCACCCGCACGTACTGGTTCGGATGCCGCTTCGCCCCCTTCAGGAGGCCCGGCGAGATCCACGTCTTCTTGAGCGTCGCGTGCCCGCTGCGCTTCGCGTGCTTCAGCTGCACCGCGCTCGACGCGAGGGGAACGCTGATGGCCAGCATCGCCACCAGTGCGGTGATCGCCCCACGGCCGCCCTTCCCCCAGAGCGCGCTCGACCGAGATTCGCCGCCGCGGTTGCCTGTGCCCCACAGCGCGCTCGAGCGCGTTTCTCCTCGTTTGCCGCCGTTCATGCGCACCTTCCGTTCTCCTTTCCGCGCCCTCGCGCGGGCCGCATGGTTGCCTGCTCCGCGACACGTGCCCGTCGGCTCGCGGTCGCGAAATCCGGGCGGAACCTACGGTGGAGAGGGGTGTCGCTTCATCCCCCGGCAGGGGGAGAGCCCTCGAAGATCCCTCGAACGGGTGATGGGAGCTGCTGGGCGGTAGCGTCCCCGCCGTGCGCGCCCCGCTCGCACTGGAGATCGGCCTCGCGCGCGCCGCCGCGGGGCTCTCGCGCCTGGCCGGGACCGGCGGCGGGACGACGCTTCCCGGGAAGCTGCTCTGGAAGCTCGACCCAGGTGCGGTAGACCGCCTGGCGGCCCGCCTGCGGGACGGATCAGCGGTCGTCTCCGCCACCAACGGCAAGACGACGACCGCGGCGATGGCCGCGTCGATTCTGGGCGGCTCGCGGCGGCTCGCCCACAACCGGGCCGGCGCGAACCTGGTCTCCGGGGTCGCGTCCGCGCTGGTCGCGGCACGCGACGCCGAGCTGGGCTTGTTCGAGGTCGACGAGGCGGCCCTCCCGGAGGTGGCACGGCGCGTCCGCCCGCGGGCGCTCTCCCTGGGGAACCTGTTTCGCGACCAGCTCGACCGCTACGGGGAGCTCGAGCTGCTGGCAGGTCGCTGGCGCGCGATGGCGCTCGAGCTGCCTGAGGACGCCGTGCTGGTGGCGAATGGCGACGACCCGCAGCTCGGGGAGATCGCCTCAGAGCGCGCGACGAAGGTTCGCGTCGTGTTCGGGCTCGACGACCCACGTCACGGCTCGACGGAGCTCCAGCACGCCGCCGACTCGAAATGGTGTGTTCGCTGCGGCACGCCGTACGAGTACGCAGCCGCCTACATCGGGCACCTGGGCGACTTCCGCTGCCCTTCGTGCGGCCACGCGCGGCTGCCGCTGGACGTCTCCGCGCGGACGATCGAGCTGAACGGTCTCGAGAGCGTCTCGTTCGAGCTCGTGACGCCCGAGGGATCGCGGCCGGTCGAGCTGCGCGTGCCGGGGCTCTACAACGTCTACAACGCGCTCGCAGCGGCGGCGCTGTCCCGCGCGCTCGGCGCGTCTCTCGACGAGATACAGGCCGGTTTGCAGGGATTTTCCGCCGCGTTCGGGCGGTTCGAGCGCATCGTTGTGGGCGACCGCTCACTCCTCGTGCTGCTGATCAAGAACCCGGCAGGCGCGAACGAGGTCGTCAGGACGCTGGTCGCCGCGGGAGCGCCTTCGCTGCTCCTGATCGCGCTCAACGACGAGATCGCGGACGGGCGCGACGTGTCGTGGATCTGGGACGTGGACTTCGAGCCGCTGCTCGCCGGGCTCGAGCGGCTGGTCGCGACCGGGGAGCGGGCCGCCGAGCTCGCGCTGCGGTTCAAGTACGCGGGTCTGGCCGCTGATGCGATCGAAGTCGTGCCGTCGCTGGAGGACGCGCTCGACCGAGCGCTGGAGCTTACTCCCGCCGGAGGCGAGCTCGCGGCGCTGCCGACCTACACGGCGATGCTGGCGCTCCGCGACCTCGTCGCCCGCCGCGGGTTCGCGCGGCCCTACTGGGAGGCGGCTGCGTGAAGATCGTCGTCGGCCATCTCTTTCCGGAGTACCTCAACATCTACGCCGACCGGGGCAACATGGCGGTGCTGGCGCGCCGCGCGGCCTGGCGCGGGCA
>JBEVNN010000278.1:0-7472 GCA_040508095.1 Gaiellaceae bacterium | reverse complement strand
GCGCGGCACGAGCGCCCAGAAACGTCCCTGCGCGACCGGCGCCACGGCGACGATCTGGCCGCCGACAACCACCGCGACCGAGCGTGTGTGCGAGGCGCGCCCGCTCACCTGGACGAGCGGGCCGGAGCCTCGAGCCCGGTTGACGCTGTCGACCCGGCGGCGTCCGTCGAACGAGTGACCGAGGCGCCCGCGGTCGGGCCCGACGCCGAAGAGCGTCGAGAGCGGTTGGTCGGAGCCGAAGAGCTGCAGCTGCCGGCGCAGGGCGGCCTGGCGACGCGCGTCGAGCGCTGCCGCCGGGATCGTGAAACGCCGTCCCTTGTCCTTGATCAGGATCACGTCGCCGCCCGCCGGCCGCCTCGCGAGCAGTGAGCGCCCATCGACGTGCCATGGGATCGGGACGCCGACCGCGTCGGCGATGGTCGGGACGATGTCGATCGTCCGCGCGAGCGTGGGCACTTCCGAGCCGCGCTGCGGGCCCGGCAGCTTCACGAACAGCGGCACGTAGGCGATGTCCTCCAGGTTCGCGGGCGAGAGCGGGCGCCGCTTCTCACCAGCGCGGAAGCTGACGCCGTGGTCGGCGGTCACGATCAGCAGCGCGCGGTCGTAGAGCCCGGTCGCCCTGAGTCGAGCGAGCAGCCGGCCGAGCACCCGGTCCGCGTAGCCGAGCTGCAGCAGATGGCGCTGCCAGCTC
Organism: Gaiellaceae bacterium; assembly: GCA_040508095.1. Classification (GTDB taxonomy): domain Bacteria; phylum Actinomycetota; class Thermoleophilia; order Gaiellales; family Gaiellaceae; genus AC-32. The sequence continues at coordinate 6,781 of JBEVNN010000278.1, read as the reverse complement.
TGGTCGACCGCCGCCTGGTTCGAGTTCCAGACCTCGTCAGGGCCCCAGGCCGGCGCTGGAGGGACGTCGTACCGCGCGCCCGAGGGCAGGTAGCGCCATGGGCTGTGCGGGAGCATCAGGTGCAGGTACCAGAGCGACGGGCGTTCCTGCGGCCGCAACGAGGCGAGGAAGCCCGGGTCGATCCGGCCGGGATCGTAATGAGTGCTCGCGTCGCGCAGGAAGTTGTCCCAGCCGTTCGCGATCGACGGGATCCAGCCGGCGAGGTCGTCCGGGAGCAGCTGGTGCAGGTAGACGACCCCGGTGTCCTCGGCGAGCGTGCCTGCGCGGCTGCCGAAGGAGCCTTCGAGCCCCGGGCAAAGCGAGGGCGGGCAGAGGTGCGTCTCGCCGTCGTCGACATGCAACGCCGTCGCGCCGCCTAGCAGCGTGAACAGGTTCCGGCGGTGGTCGGCATAGGTCGGGAACTCGCCGGCGCGCGGGAACTGGCCGCTGAGGATCGCCGGAACGGCGTGCGTGGTCCCCTCGGCAACCGTCGTCGCTCGCGAGAACCACCTCGCCCCGGACGCGAGTTGCGCGAAGTGCGGGAAGCGCTTCGCATCGATCTTGCCGCGCGTGTCCAGCAGTGAGTTCAACGGCAGCTCGTCGAATGCGATCAGGACGACCGGCGCGTGCGGGCGCTCCGCGGCGGCGTGCACGTCGCTCGCCACCGAGAGTCGCGACACGTCGGAGTTGAAGAGGAAGAGCGCGAGGAAGAGCAGCGGCGCAGGCGCAAGCACCGTCAGGACTAGCCGGGCCCCGCGCCACCGCAGGTACAGCCACGCGCCCGCCAGGCCGGCCACGGCAGCGCCGATGAGGAGCAGCTTCCCGGGGCCGCCCGCGCCGCGGATCGTCTGCAGCACGAACAGCGCGACCAGGCCCGCGACGAAGAGCGCGTGCACCGCCCAGCGCACCGGTCCGGCGATCCACTCGATCCCGAGCAACAGCGCCGGCGGGACGAACACGAGCACCAACGCGAAGACGACCGCGTCCCACCGGGTCGAACCGCGTGCCGCGAAGAACTCGCCGTTCTGGCCGAGCAGGTCGAGGAGCGGCTGCGCGACCGCGAACGACCAGAGCACGAGCAGGTGCAGGCCGGCCAGCCGCAACGGCAGGGCCTGCCGCTCTGTCATAGGCGCGGGCTGGCGAGGTAGAGCGTGCGCGTCCCTGAGCCGAGCTCCTCGCTGCGCGCGATCTGGAAGCCCTCGCGCAGCGCGTGCTCGAACTCGTCGCGGCCGTACGACTCGTGCACCTCCGCACGCTTGGCCGCGAGCAGCCGCTGCACCATCGGGTCGTCGCGGTCGGCGAACTCGATCACGAGCCGGGCGCCCAGGCTCCGCAGCCAGCCGACGAGCTCGGCGAAGGGCACGTTGCGCCCGATCGCGAGGTGGTGGACGAGCGCCAGGCAGAGCACGAGGTCCGGCCGGCCGCGCTCCTCGAGCCGCCGCCGCTCCACGCCGCGCCAGCCGCGCGCCGGCGACGAGTCCGCCAGATCCACGACGAGCGGCAAGATCGTCTTCGAGCCCTCCGCTCTCAGTGTCCTGTAGAGCTCGCCGACCACGCGCTCGTCACCGTCGACCGCGACCACGTACTCCGCGTCGAGCGCGCGCGAGAAGCGGCCGTCGTTGGCGCCGAGATCCCAGGCGAGCCGCGCGGCCCCGGCCGAGCGCACGAACCGCTCCTTCCGCTCGGCGTCCTCGTCGGTGTACGGCGCCGCCTCGCGGTAGCCCGCCCACTCGGAGCGCCCGCGCTTCGGCGAGAGCCGCTGCACGAGCTTGCGCAGCCGTCGTACGTTCGCCTGGATCAGCTCCTTCTTGAAGCCTGCTGCCTTGAGCTCCGAGCGCACGTCACGCTCGCGTGCCGCGTGTTTCGCCTCGAGCCGGTCGTGCAGCACGACGTGCGTGAGCACGCCCCGGCGGAAGCGCGGCAGGAGCGCCCGCGCCTGGCTCGGCTCGATCCCCTCGAGACTCCCACGCAGGAACGGTTGCGGCGCCACGCCGCGGTAGGCCTGCAGCATCAGCGGATAGAGGAAGAGCGCGCAGAACTGGCGATAGCCGGCCCAGGGCTCGCCCTCGCGCAGCCGCTCGAACGAGCCCACGTCCACGAACACCGGCTCCGACCCGCGCCATTGCACGTTGTACGGCGAGCCGTCCTTGAGCACGAATCCCTCGCTCAGCGCCTCGTCGAGCAGTTCGAGCTGCAGGAGCGCGGCCTCGCGAAGCATCTCGAACGGCCACTCGTACGGGTACGAGACGAACGGCAGCCGCTCGTGCCGGAGCACGCCGGGCTCGACTTCCTCCGTGGCGACGATGCGGCCGTCCTCGAGCGCGCGGCGGAAGAAGCGCGCCGACTCGAGTGCGTCCCAGTCCTCCTGCCCGCGCAGCGAGAGCTCGCGCAGCACCTCGCCGTCGGGCGAGTACACGACGCGAGCCTCCGGGTCCCGGAAGGAGGCAGGTTCCGGAGTGCGGCTCGGGCTAGGTCTCGTCGTCATCCCTGCGGATGCGCAGGGTTCGGAGGAAGCGCCGCCAGGTCAGCTTTGCGGTCACCCCGATGGCCGCCACGCCGCCAAGGACGATCTGGAGCAGCATGCTCCCGGAGCCGGCGTCGAGGTAGTTGAGCGGTGCCATTCGGTAATTGTGACAGGAGCGTTGCGGGCCTGTGACCAGGAGGTGTCCGAATTTCTACAGGACGGCGGCCGCTCCTGCCGCAGCGTGTGAGATCTGCACCGCAATGCGTTCGAGGAACTCCCGGTCGCCGCCGCCGAACGCCGCCGCCTGATCGGAGTCGATGTCGATCTCGCCGACGACCCGCCGCTCGTGCGCGATCGGGACGACGATCTCCGAGCGCGTCGAGGGGAAGCAGGCGAGGTAGCGCGGGTCGGCGTTCACGTCGTCCACGACCTCGGTCTGCCCGCTCGCAGCGGCCGCGCCGCAGACGCCCTGGCCGACCGGGATGCGCACGTGCTCCGTCGCCTGCGGACCCTTCCAGGGACCGAGCACGAGGTCGTCTCCTTCGACCAGGTAGATCCCGATCCACGAGTAGTGGTCGATGCGCTCGTGGAGCACGTCGACGACGCCCTGCAGGACCTCCACGTCCGAGCCGCCGCGGTCGAGGATCCGGTCGATCGCCTCCTGCGCGCCGGTCATCGCTCGAGGTCCCCGCGTTCGAAAGCGGCGATCTGGTCGCCGTACCAGCCCGGGATCTCGCAGGCGCGCCGCTCGTCGAGGTCGACGAGCACGAGCGTTTGCGTCGCCGTCACCATCAGCACGTCGTCGTCGACCCGGTACGCGGCGCACTCGTAGGTAATGCTCGTTCGCCCGATGCGCGAGACGCGGATGAAGACCTCGATCAGGTCGTCCCACCGTGCGGGCGCGTGGTACTCGATCGTGTTCGCTCGCATGACGAACTCCCGCTCCTGCGGCGTCGTCCGCAACATGTCGAGGTGCCGGTGGTACTCGACGCGGGCGCTGTCGAAGTACGGTAGGTAGCGGCCGTAGTACACGATGCCCTGGGCGTCGGTATCGGAGAAGCCAACCCGCGTCAGCGACGAGTACTTGAACGGCGGCTTGCGGTCGGTCTCGCGGCCGAGCTCGAGCTCCACGCGGGGGATGCTAAGGCGTCGCCGACGAGGAGGTCGTGCCGGCTTGGCCGGCGCGACCGCTTAAGCGCGCGAGCTGGTGCTGGGCGGGAGCGGCGGAAGCGTGCCGCCGCGCGGGCCGGCGAGCCGGCGGTTGCGGATCCCGTGGAAAACGGCCCACCCGGCGAGGACGACCAACGCGAGGCCAATCACGCCGACGGGCACGAGCAGCCAGTCTTTGCTGAGCTGGCTGGGGCTCCCGTTGTTTGCGTCGCCCTGCGCGCCCGGGGAGAAGTCCCGCACCGAGCGCACCTTGGTCTGCTTCGCGTCGAGCGGCGCGAGCGTCGCCACCGGCATGAACGAATCGACCAGCCAGCGGCCGCCGCTGACAGGGCGCAGGTAGATGTGGAAGATGATCGGTCCCTGCTCGGTCGCGCCCTGGCGCGGGATCAGCTCCAGCTCCAGGCCGACCTCCTCCTTGGTGACGTAGAGGATGTTCCACGGGTGCGTCGTGCCGCGAGCCGGGAACGGGTAGGCGGGGATGTCGCCGCGCGCCCACTGCTTGCGTGTGATCCCGGGCCGCATCTCCGGAGCGACCACGTCGAAGGAGGCGCCCGTGTTGACGCGCTTGACCGCGTGGTTCACGAATACGTCGATCGAGCGCGTGATCGCGGCCCGGTCGGCCGGGGTCAGGCGCGGTGAGGCGGCCGCGGGGGCGGCGAGCGCCAGGGCGGCCGCAGCAACCAGGACGACCCTCATGGGCGAACGGTAGCCGCAGCGCTCACGGGCGGTGAAGCAGGTTGCCGATCACGCTGATCGGGAGCGGCGATGGAGGGGCCGCAGCACGCCGTCGAGCTCGGCCGTGACCTGCGCGCAGATCTCGACCGCGGCGTCGACGAAGCCCAGCGCGGCCGGCGAGCGGTAGCGGTCGCGGTGCCAAAAGAGCGAGATCAGGCGCGGCTGCACCGGCATCTCGTCGGCAAACTCGACGATCGCCGTGGAAGGGTCGGTCGCGTCGACGGCCAGCCGCGGGATGATCGCGCTGCCGACGCCGGCGCCGACGAGCGCCTGCACGGTGCCGATGATGTCGGAGCGGAAGACGAAGTTCGGCTCGACGCCCTGGGCCCGCAGCGCCTCCTCGACGCGCGGGAGCACGCGGCACGTGACGTGGCCGATCAGCGGCAGCTCAGCGACGTCCTCGAGGCCCACCGGGCCGTTGACAGCCAGCGGCGAGTCGGCCGCGACTAGCAGGATGTACGGGTCGACGAGCACCTCGGTGAAGTCGAACGGGCCGTCGCGGAGCGGCATGTCGGCGAAGCTGAGGTCGAGCTCGCCGCGCTCCACGAGCTCGAACAGCGCGGCGTCGGTCGGCGCCTCGCGCGGGAGCACGCGGACCGCGGGCCAGTCGAGCGCGTAGCGGGGCAGCAGCCGCGGGATGACCCGCGCGCCGACGCTCTGGTAGATGCCGAGCCGCAGCGAGCCGGCCGCGCCGTCGGAGAGCGCGCCCAGATCGGCTTCGGCGGCCTTGATCCGCGCGACGATCGCCTTCGCGTGGCCGAGCAGCACCTCGCCGGCCTCGGTCAGCGCCACCGGCCCGGGGCCGCGTGAGCGCTCGACCAGGCGCTGGCCGACGATCCGCTCGAGCGCGGCGATCTGCTCGCTGATCGCCGACTGGACGTAGCCGAGGCGAGTGGCGGCACGACGGAACGAGCCCTCCTCGGCGACGGCCTCGAGCGCCGCCAGGTGCCGCACCTCGATGCCGGAGACGTGATCGGTGCCCACGGTCATCCGCAGACTAGCCGATCGTTCTCCGCGATCAGGCGTCGCCGTGGATGACGGCGAGCACCTCGTCCCGCTTGCGCTCCATCAGCTCGGGCGTGCGGGCCTCGAGGTTCAGGCGCAGCAGCGGCTCCGTGTTCGAAGGCCGGACGTTCATGTGCCAGTCGTCCGCGTCCACCGAGACGCCGTCGAGGTGGCTCACACGACCCTCCGGGCCGAAGCGCTCCTCGATCTCGCGCAGCTTTGCGTCCACGTCCGGGGCCGGTGTGTTCAGCTCGCCGGTGATGAAGTAACGCTCGCGGAAGGGCTGCAGGATCTCGGACAGCTTCCGGCCGTCGGTCGAGATCCGCTCGAGCATCAGCAGGAACGGGATCACCCCCGAGTCGGCCTGCGTGAAGCCGCGGAAGTAGTAGTGCCCCGAGACCTCGCCCGCGAAGGCGGCGCCCTCCTCTCGCATCCGCTGCTTGATGAACGCGTGGCCGACGCGGTTCATCAGCGGCACGCCTCCGCGGCCCTCGATCGTGTCCGGCACCGCCCAGCTCGCGCGCACGTCGTAGATCACCTTCGCGCCCGGCTCTTTCACGAGCACCGCCTCGGCGAAAATGGCGGTGGCGAAGTCGCCGGGGACGAACTCGCCGGTGTCGTCGACGAAGAAGCAGCGGTCGGCGTCGCCGTCGAAGGCCACGCCGAAGTCGGCGCCCTCGTCGAGCGTCTTGCGAACGATGAACTCGCGGTTCTCCGGCAGCAGCGGGTTCGGCTCGTGGTTCGGGAAGGTGCCGTCCGGCTCGAAGAAGCAGCGCACGACGTCGAGCTGCGGGAGGTGTTCGAGGACCGGCGGCAGCATCGCGCCGGCCATGCCGTTCGCCGCGTCGATCACGACCTTCAGCGGCCGGATCGCGGACACGTCCACGAAGGACAGCACCCGTTCGACGTACGCCGGCCAGACGTCGTACTTCTGGACACGGCCCGGGGTCTGTCCCTGCGTCTGTCCCTGGGAGTCGGCTAGCGCGCGGTCGCGGATCTCGAGCAGCCCGGACTCGCCGCCGACGGGTAGCGCCCCGGCGCGGACGATCTTCATCCCGGTGTACTCCTTCGGGTTGTGCGAGGCGGTCACGGCGACGCCGCCGTCGAGGCCCAGCTCGCCGACCGCGAAGTAGACCATCTCCGTGCCGACGAGCCCTAGCTCGAGCACCTCGGCGCCCGCCTCGGCCGCGCCTGCAATCACCGCCTCGGCCATCGCAGGCGAGGAGAGGCGCATATCGTGCCCGACGGCGATGCGCTTCGGCTCGAAGACCTCCACGAAGGCGCGCCCGATCGCCTGCGCGCCCTCCTCGTCGAGCTCGCCGCCGTAAATCCCGCGCACGTCGTAGGCCTTGAAAATTCGGGGGTCGA
>JBEVNN010000275.1:0-4838 GCA_040508095.1 Gaiellaceae bacterium | reverse complement strand
GCGCATCGTGACCCGAATTCCGCTCGTAGACGTCAAAGCTCAGTACGAGCGCCTCATCCCCGAGATCGTCGAGCGGATGCGAGAGGTGCTCGAGTCGGGCACCTTCATCCTCGGGCCGAACGTGACCGCATTCGAGGAGGAGGCCGCGGCCTACCTAGGCGTGCCGCGCGCGGTCAGCGTTGCGAACGGCACCGACGCGCTCGTGCTCGCCCTGGACGCGATGGACATCGGCCCCGGCGACGAGGTGATCTGCCCGTCGTTCACCTTCTACGCGACCGCCGAGGCGATTGCGCGCCGCGGTGCGACCCCGGTCTTCGCGGACATCGACCCGGTCACGCTCAACCTCGACCCCGAGGACGTCGGCGCGCGCGTCACCGACCGCACGCGCGCGCTGATGCCGGTGCACCTGTTCGGGCGCGTGATGCCGCTGGAAGGGTTGGCCGGGCTCGGGCTCCCGATCCTCGAGGATGCGGCCCAGGCGTTCGGTGCCGCAGGCGTGGCGAAGGTCGGCGCGCTCTCGACGTTCAGCTTCTTCCCGACGAAGAACCTGTTCGCCCTCGGCGACGGCGGGCTCGTGGCGGCTACGGACGAGGGGCTTGCCGACCGCGTCAAGCTGCTGCGCTTCCACGGGTCGAAGGAGAAGAAGAGCTTCGAGGCGGTCGGCTACAACTCGCGCCTCGACGAGCTGCAGGCCGCGGTCCTGCGCCTCTTCATGGAGGAGATCTCGGGTTGGAACGAGGCGCGCCGCGAGGCTGCCTCCCGCTACGAGGAGCTGGGCCTGGGCGAGCTCTGCGAGCTGCCCACCGACGAAGCGGGGCACGTGTACCACATGTATGTCGTCCGCACGCCCGACCGCGACCGCTTCCGCGAGGCGCTCTCGGAGGCCGGGATCGGGAACGCGTCGTACTACGTCGTCCCGACGCATCTCCAGCCGGCCCTGCGTTACCTCGGCTGGAAGGAGGGGTCGCTCCCCGAGACCGAGAGGGCCGGGGCCGAGAACCTCGCGCTGCCGATGTGGGCGGGGATCCCCGCCGAGGCGCAGGAGCGCGTGGTGAGTGTGATCCGCGAGGCCGCCGCGGTGCGCGCGTGAACCTCGTCAATCGGCATCGCATCTGGCAGCTCGTCGCCGACGGCTGTCTGGTCGCGCTCGCGTGGTGGCTCGCGTTCACGCTGCGGTTCGACAACCCGACGCCGGTGTACTACGACACGCTGTTCAGGCGGACGATCCTCGTCGTGGTCGGGATCAAGCTCGCGGTCTTCGTCTCGCTCGGCTTCTACAACCGCTGGTGGCGCTACGTCTCGACGCGCGACATGTGGCGGATCGCCTGGGGCGTGACGCTGGCGACGGTGCTCGCGGACGTGGCGGTCTACCTGATCTCGCCTGTGCCGACGGTGAAGCTGCCGCGCGGGATCGCCGCACTGGACCTGCTGCTGACGCTGGCCTTCATCGCCGGCTCGCGACTGCTCGCGCGCACGCTGATGGAGCGTCCAACCTCAGGGATCGTCGCCCGGGGCAAGGAGGTTCTGGTCGTCGGGGCGGGCGACGCGGGCCAGCTCGTGATCCGGGAGATGCAACGCAACCGCCAGCTCGGCTACACGCCGATCGGCCTGATCGACGACGACCCGCGCAAGAAGAACCTCCGCATCCACGGCATCCGTGTGCTCGGCACCGTCGACGACCTGCGCCACATCCTGCGCGACAACCGGCCCGACGAGGTGATCCTCGCGATCCCGTCCGCCTCGGGCGAGATGCGCCAGCGGATCGTCAACGTCACCCGCGAGGGCAACGTGCCGGTCAAGACATTGCCCGGCCTGTACGAGCTGATCTCGGGCGAGAGCGACCTGGCCACTCAGATCAGGCCGGTGCAGGTCGAGGACGTCCTGGGCCGAGAGCCGGTCGAGGTCGACCTCGAGACGTCGGCGGCGTACCTGAAGGACGCGACGGTGCTTGTGACCGGCGCGGGCGGGTCGATCGGCTCGGAGCTCTGTCGCCAGATTTCGCGAGTCGGCCCGCAGCGGCTCGTGCTCGTGGATCAGGGCGAGACGGCGCTGTTCGAGATCGAGCGCGAGCTCGTCGACGACCGCGGCTTCGCGGCTTCGATCCCGGTTTTGGCCGACTGCAAGAGCCGCACCAAGATGCGCCAGGTCTTCGACCGCTACCGGCCGAACGTCGTCTTCCACGCGGCCGCGTACAAGCATGTGCCGCTGATGGAGGCGAACCCACTCGAGTCCGTGCGCAACAACGCGCTCGCGACGCGGGTCGTGGCCGAGGCGGCGGTGGAGTTCGGCGCCGCCCGCTTCGTCCTGATCTCGACGGACAAGGCGGTCAACGCGAAGACGGTGATGGGCCAGTCGAAGGCGCTCTGCGAGTGGATCGTCGAGGCCTACGGCGTGCGCGACGACGTGGCGACGCGGTTCGTCGCGGTGCGCTTCGGCAACGTGCTCGGCTCGTCGGGCAGCGTGATCCCGATCTTCCGCAAGCAGATCGCGAAGGGCGGGCCCGTAACGCTCACGCACCCGGAGATGACGCGCTACTTCATGACCATCCCGGAGGCTGCGTCGCTCGTCGTCCAGGCAGGCGCCATCGGCGGCCGCGGCGACGTTTTCGTACTCGACATGGGCGAGCCGGTTCGGATCCTCGACCTGGCGATGCAGATGATCCGGCTCTCCGGGAAGGACCCCGAGCACGACATCGACGTCCAGATCGTCGGCACCCGTCCGGGCGAGAAGCTGCACGAGGAGCTCTGGGGCGAGGGGGAGGTCGCCGAGGCGACGGGGCACCCGAAGATCATGCGCGTCCGCGGCCCGATCGTCGACGCCGCGTGGCTCGAGGAGGAGCTGGGCGAGCTCGACCGCCTCGTCCGCGACGGCGAGACGCTCGAGGTCGTCTCCCGCCTGGCCACGATGATGCGCGTGCCGCAGCTCGCGGGCACATCTCCGGAGCACGCTCCCGAAGAAGACACACTTTCGGGACGGAAGCTGACCTAGAACCGTCCACCGGCGAGGCTAGGGTGGCCCGGTGGACGAGGCGGGCATCCTTGAGGGGCTGAACCCTGAGCAGCGGCGCGCCGCAGAAGCGGTGCGCGGACCGGTCTGCATCTTGGCCGGCGCGGGCTCGGGGAAGACGACGACGATCACGCGGCGGATCGCATGGCAGGTCGCAAGTGGAGCCGTGCGCTCGGACCAGATCCTCGCCGTCACGTTCACGGACAAGGCGGCGGCCGAGATGCGGACGCGGCTCGAGCGGCTCGGGGTTGCGGGGGTCGAGGCCCGCACCTTCCACTCGGCGGCGCTCTCGCAGCTCCGCCGGGCGCGTGGCGACGCGCCAGGCCGCATCCTCTCGACGAAGGCGCTGCTCCTCCGCCAAATCGGCAACACGCTCCCGCCGCCTTATCGTTTCCGGCCGGCGGGCGACCTCGCGACCGAGGTCGAGTGGGCGAAGAACCGCCGCCTGACGCCGCAGACCTACCGCAGTGGTCTCGGCACCCACGAGCCGCCGATCCCGGCCGACCTGATGGCGACGGTCTTCCGAGAGTACGAGCGGCGCAAGCAGGCCTCCGGGCTGATCGACTTCGAGGACCTGCTCGAGCTCGCGGTGCGGATGTACGAGGAGGACGAGTGGGCGGTCGCGGCCCTGCGCGAGCGGTACGCGGCCTTCACGGTGGACGAGTACCAGGACGTGAACCTGCTGCAGCAGTCGCTGCTCGAGCTCTGGCTCGGGCCGCGCGACGACCTCTGCGCGGTCGGGGACGACTACCAGTCGATCTACGGCTTCACCGGCGCCTCGCCGGAGTGGCTGCTCGGTCTCGCGACCAGCTACCCGCATGCGACCGTGGTGCGACTGGAGGAGAACTACCGCTCTTCGCCGCAGGTGCTCGCGCTCGCGAACCGGCTCGTGCCGAAGCTCGGCGGCGCCGAGAAGTCGCTGCGCGCGACGCGGCCCGAAGGCCCGGAGCCGGAGCTGCGCGGCTTCGGCTCGCCCGACGACGAGGGCGCCTGGATCCTCGAGCGGGTGCGCGCGCTGCACGCGGAGGGCGTGCCCTACGAAGAGATGGCAATACTGATGAGGCTGAACGCACGCTCGGTCGACTTCGAGGAGCTGTTCGCGGACGCGGAGATCCCGTTCCAGGGTGCGGCGCTGCTTGCGCGCGATGGCGCGCGGCAGCTGCTGAAGGGCCTCCGCGGCGCCGGCTTCGGGTCGCTCGCTGAAGAGGTGCGGCGGGTCGCTGTCCAGCAGGGGCTCGTCGAGCCCGTGCCGGACGGCGTCGGCGAGCGGGAGCTTGTTCGCCAGGCCGACCTCGCGCGCCTCTGCAAGCTGGCGGAGGAGTTCGACGACGGCACGAAGACGGTTCAGCAGTGGGTCGAGTGGCTGCGCGCCCGCTTCGACCACGGCGCGCAAGGAGGCGTGCACCTGCTGACGCTCCACCGGGCGAAGGGCCTCGAGTTCGATGCGGTCTTCCTCCCGCGCGTCGAGGAGAAGGAGCTGCCCTGCAAGCCGGCGATGCGCGTGCCCGCGCAGCTGGCCGAGGAGCGGCGGCTGCTCTACGTCGGCATCACGCGCGCGAGGAAGCATCTGGCGCTGACGTGGGCGGGCAAGGCGAGCCGTTTCCTGCTCGAGCTGGGCGTGCAGGCCGTCCCGGTTCCAGTCGTGCGCAAGGCCCGCGCCGAGGAGCCCGACGACCCGACCTACGTCGCGCTGAAGGAATGGCGCCTGAAACGCTCGAAGGCCGACGACATTCCCGCGTACGTCGTCTTCCACAACTCCACGCTGGCCGAGATCGCGTTGCGCCGGCCGAAGACGATTGCGGAGCTGGCCTCGGTGCCGGGCGTCGGCCCGA
>JBEVNN010000251.1:0-3578 GCA_040508095.1 Gaiellaceae bacterium | reverse complement strand
CCCCGGCATGCTGCGGAAGCTGCTCTGGACCGGCCTCTACGCGGGGCTGGCAGCGGGCGCGACGATGGCCGCGCGGCGCGCTGCCTCGGGGATCTGGCGGGTCGCGACGGGCGAGTCACCCCCGGTGAAGAAGAAGTGATGAAGGGCGACCAACTCGTCGAGCGCGGAGCCACCCGTCTGCTGGAGCTGGCCGACCGTGCCGCGGCCCGCGGGGACGGCATCGGCGAATGGCTCTCGGAGGAGCTGCGCGACGACGCGGCCTTCCTGCGCAAGCTGAAGCCGAGTCTGGTCAAGGCCCGTGCGAAGAACAACGGGGCGGCGTCGAACAAGGCGCCGACGAAGAGTGAGCCGAGGAACCCGGAGCCCGAGGCTGCTGCTCCGCCGCCCGCCCCCGCCGTAGAGACACCGGTCGCCGAGTCGGAGCCGACGGAGACGCGGGCAGCGCCGGCGCCGAGCCCGCCCCCGAAGCCCACGTCGAAGAAGAAGCCGAAGTCCAAGAAGAAGCAGCGAGGCGGTCCGCCGCCCGTGGTCATCGTCGGCGCGGCGCTCGTCGCAGGGATCGTGCTCGCGAAGGTCATCGACTGGAGAGGTCATGCACACCCCAGAGACTGAGCACGACTCGCCCGCTCTCGGCACGAGCGCCAAGAGCGTCGCCGAGCACGCGAGCGCGCTGGTGCGCCTCGAGATGGAGCTCGCGGCGCTCGAGCTCAAGCGGAAGGCCTCTCAGCTCGGGATCGGGATCGGCCTCGCGCTCGGCGCGGCGCTCTTCCTGCTGTTCGGGCTTGGCTTCGCCCTCGCCACGATCGCGGCAGGGATCGCGACGGCGCTGCCCTGGTGGGCGTCGCTGCTGATCGTGACCGCCGGCGTGCTACTGGTCGCGGCGATCCTCGGGCTGCTGGGAATGCGTCTGATCAACAAGGGGACGCCGCCGGTCCCGGAGCAGGCGATCACGGAAGCGAAGCTGACCACGGAGGCGCTGAAGAGCAATGGCCGGAGCTAACGGACGCACGCCGGAGCAGGTCCGGCTGGACATCGAGGCGGAGCGCGAGCGGCTGGCCGGCGCCGTGGACGACCTGCGCGCCGGCATGGACGTCAACACGATCCTGAAGGACAAGCTGCCGATCGCCACGGCCGCGGCCCTCGGGGTCGGGTTCGTCGTCGCGGGCGGGATCGGCGCGACGATGCGCCTGATCATGCGCCGCGGCCGCGAGGGGACGGAGAAGGCGCGCTTCGGCCCGTTCTCCCTCGTCGACCGCGACTGACGACTGACTGCGACTACGTCGCCGGCGTGACCATGAACGTCCGGCGCAGCTTCTTGTGCGCGTCGGAGCGGACCGTGTGCTTGCCGGCCTTCAGCTTCAGCGTCCAGGTGACCGCGCCGCGGAACTTGACGCCCGTCTTCTTGTTCACGCCCGGGCCGGTCAGGTGGAAGTTGTCCTTCTTGGTCGCGTCCCTGACGGCGACCTTGTAGCTGCCCGCCTTCAAGGTCTTCACCGCCGCGCCAGAAGCCGTCTTGATCGAGATCGTCACCTTCGGGCCGACCTTGCCGTTCAGCTTCTTCGGGGCCGGCGGCAGCGGGCCGACGTGGAACGAGCCCTTCATAATCGTCGGGTGGGCGTCGCACTTGAAGTTGTAGGTGCCGTTCACGAGCGTCACGTCCCACGTGACCGTGACGTTGTCGAAGGCCGAGGCCCTGCTGAACCCGGGCCCGGTCAGGTGGAAGTTGTGCTCCTGGGTTGGCGAGAGGTTCTTGATCGTGATCGAGTAGTCGCCTGCGTCGAGCTGCCTCACGGGGTTGTTGTTGGCATCGACGAGCCTGATCGTGAAGCCCGGTCCGACGGTCGCGGTCAGCGCGATGCCTTTGGCGGCAGAGTTGGCCGAGCCGGGCACCAGCACGGCTGCAAGCACGAGTGGAAGCAGCAACAGGGGACGAAACGACGGCACGGTTAGACCCTCCTCGAAATCGACTTCACGCCAGCTATACCTCATAAGACGTCAATTCGGTTTGCCGGTTGTCGCGAGAGGCTTAGACTCTTCCCGTGCTCCACCGGGACGAGAAGGTCGAGTTGATCAAGCACGCGCCGCTGTTCGCGAATTGCTCGAAGCGCGAGCTGCAGGAGATCGCGCACCTCGCCGACGAGATCGACCTGCGGGAGGGCAAGGAGATGACCCGCGAGGGCGACCGCGGACGCGAGTTCTTCGTCCTGCTCGAGGGTGAGGCCGACGTCACGAAGGACGGCCGCACGATCAACCAGCTCTCCGCCGGTGACTTCTTCGGCGAGATCGCACTGGTGTCGGACACGCCGCGGACGGCGACCGTCACGGCGACCACGCCCGTGCGAGCGCTGGTGATCGTCGACCGCTCGTTCCGCCGGCTGCTGAAGGACCAGCCGGAGATTCAGAGCAAGGTGCTGGCGGCGCTCGCCGCGCGGGTCGCGCCCGAGATGCTCTAGGCGCGCAGCTCCGCGCCGAACCGGTCAGAAAGGGCCGCCACGATGCGCTCGCGCAGCTCGGCCGCGTCCTCGTCGGTCAGCGTGCGCTTCGAAGACTGGAAGTTGACCGCGAACGCGATCGACTTCCGCCCGTCCCCCACTTGCTCCCCGTGGTAGACGTCGAACGGCCGCATGTCGCGCAGCTCCTCGCCGGCGGCCTCCCGGGCGGCGGCGACGAGGTTCGCTGCGGGCACATCCTCCGGGACGGTGAAGGCGAGGTCCTGCCGCACAGCGGGGAAGGAGACGACGTCCGCGTAGCGGACCTCGTCGCGCGCGACCTCGAGCAGCTTGGCGAGATCGAGCTCGAAGACGCCCCAGACGCCGTCGAGGACGGCCGGGTGCAGCTCGCCGACGACTCCGGCGGCCGTCGCGGCCGACTTGCCGGGATGCAGCAGGTCGTGCTCGGCACGCGCGAAGGCGGGCTCCGTCTTCAGCGCCGCGTAAAGCGTGTCGACGATTCCCTTTGCGCGGCGCCAGCCGCCGTCGACGATCGCCGCGACGCGCGTCTCCTCGGTCGGAAGCTCCCCGTTCGGGAGGTAGGCGCGGGCGATCTCGAACAGCCCCACGCGCTCGGCGCCGAGCTCGACGTTGCGGCCGGCCGCCTCGACCAGGCTCGGCAGCAGGCTCGTCCGCAACACCGCGAACTCGGCCGAGATCGGCTCCGGAAGGCGCCAGGCCTGCGGGCTCGCGTCGCCGTGGCGGAGCGAGGGCGTATAGGTCTCGGTGAGGCCGAGCCCCACGAGCAGGTTCTCGATGCTGCGCCGTAGCCGTTGCACGGGCGTGAGCGCGCCGAACATCTCGCGCCGCAGCGGGAGCGTGAACGGCACCGCCTCCATCCGCTCGCGGGCGACCTCCTCGACGACGTCGACCTCGCGGGTCACGTCGCGCGCGCGCCAGGTCGGCGTTACCACCTCGTCGCCCGGGGATTCGAACCCGAGCCGCTCGAGCCAGGAGAGCTGGTCGTCCGGCGGCGTTGAGAGGCCGATCAGCTCGTCGGCGCGCTCTGGTCGGAAGCGGATCACCGGCCGTTCCGGCAGGCCGTCCTGGACGTCGACGTGGCCCGCCCAGGTGGCGCCCGCTGTCTGG
>JBEVNN010000224.1:0-3198 GCA_040508095.1 Gaiellaceae bacterium | reverse complement strand
TCGTGCGTCCGTCTTACGCGACTGGCGATGTGTCGCGGGTCATCCCGCGGCGGCATCTGCCGCGCTACGCAAACCGAGCTCGGCTGAAATCGGGCGCATCGCCTCGACGACGAACCTGATGTGGTCGTCGAGGTCGACCCCGAGCTCCTCGGCGCCCTCGTAGACGTCCTGCCGGTTGACCCCGGCGGCGAACGACGGTTGCTTCAACTTCTTCTTCACGGATTTCGGCTCGAGCGTCTGGATCCCGTCGGGCCGCACGAGGCCGCAGGCGTGCACGAAGCCTGCGAGCTCGTCACAGGCGAAGAGCGTCTTCTTGAGCGGGGTGTCACGCGGCAGCTCCAGATGCGACGCGTGGGAGAGGACACCGTCGACGACCTCGTCCGGCCAGCCTTCCTCGCGCAGGATCGGTGCGCCGTCCTGCGGGTGCTTGTCGAGCGTCGGGTGCATCTCGTAGTCGAAGTCGTGCAGCAGCGCGGTTGCCCGCCAGAGCTCCTCGTCCTCGCCGGACTTCTGCGCGTAGGCGCCGACGGCGGCCTCCACCGCGAGCGCGTGACGCAGCAGTGCCTCGCTCTTCGTGTACCGGTTCAGGGTCTCCCAGGCGGCTGCTCGGGTGGGTTCCATTGGAGGGTTACGATAGCCCCTCGCTATGGCCCAGACCGCCGTCACAGACGTGATCTCCGAGACCTTCGTGATCCAGGGCGGACAGCCCCTCAGCGGCCGAATCAGGGCCGCGGGCAACAAGAACGCTGCGCTGCCGAACCTCGCCGCGTGCCTGCTCACCACCGAGCCCGTCGTGCTGCACAACGTGCCGCGCATCCGTGACGTCGAGACGATGATGGCGCTGATCGCGGGCCTCGGAGCCGAGGTGGAGTGGGTCGGCGAGAACGAGGTCCGCGTCCACGCGGCCGACGTCTCGTCGCACGAGCTCGACGCCGAGCTGTCGAGCCGAATTCGCGCCTCGTTCCTGCTGGCGGGACCGCTGCTAGCGCGGCTCGGGCGGGCGAGCGTCCCACCGCCGGGCGGCGATGTGATCGGACGCCGGCGCCTCGACCCGCACATCCACGCCTTCGCCGAGCTGGGCGCGGAGATCGATATCGGCGCGCGCTTCGAGCTGCGCACGGACGGCCTCCGCGGACGGCACATCTTCCTCGACGAGGCGAGCGTGATGGCAACCGAGAATGCGGTCATGGCGGCCGCGCTGACCCCGGGCGAGACGGTCATCGGCAACGCCGCCTGCGAGCCGCACATCCAGGACCTCTGCCGCTTCCTCGTCTCGCTCGGCGCGCAGATCGAGGGCATCGAGTCGAACGTCCTGCGCATCCACGGAGTCGACCGCCTCGGAGGCGGCGAGTGGCGGATCTGCCCCGAGCACATCGAGGTCGGAAGCTTCATCGGCCTCGCGGCGGTCACCGGCGGCGACATCACCATCGACGACGTGGAACCGAGGGACCTCGGCGCGATTCTGCCCACGCTGGGACGGCTCGGCGTCCACATCGAGGTCGACGGCACGACGCTGCGCGTACCCCCGGGCCAGGAGCTCGTGATCCGCGATGACCTCGGCGGCCAGATACCCAAGGTCGAGGACGGGCCGTGGCCCGCGTTCCCGGCCGACCTGACCTCGATCGCGGTGACCGTCGCCACCCAGGCGCGGGGGACCGTGCTGATCTTCGAGAAGATGTTCGAGAGCCGCCTGTTCTTCGTCGACAAGCTCGTCTCGATGGGGGCGCGGATCATCCTCTGCGACCCGCACCGTGCGGTCGTCACCGGCCCCGCAAAGCTCGTTGCGCAGCAGATGTTGAGCCCCGACATCCGCGCGGGGATGGCGATGCTGCTGGCGGCCCTCTGCGCCGACGGGACGTCGACGATCGGGAACATCGGCGAGATCGACCGCGGCTACGAGCGCATCGACGAGCGGCTTCGCTCGCTCGGCGCCCACATCGAGCGCATCGAACCCTGATGCCGCGTTTGGGCCGAGCCGACGAGGCGGGGCGACTGCATGCGCGGGTCGACGTTGCCGGCAGCGGCGAGGCGAGCGTCGCCACCGGCGTTCCCGTGCTCGACCACCTGCTGGCGCTGCTCGCGCAGTACGCGTCGTTCGACCTTGCGCTCGAAGTCGCGCCGGGCGACGCCGAGGAAGAGGTCGCCGCGGCGGGGCGAGCGCTCGGCCAGGCTCTCGCCGGCGCGTTCCAGGCCGAGGGCCGCAGGCGGCACGGCTCGGCAGTCGTGCCGGCCGACGAGGCGCTCGCGCACGTGGTGGTAGAGGTTTCCGGCCGGCCGCTCGTCGTTTCGAACTTCGACCTGAGCGACGCACGGATCGCGGGAATCGGGAGCGACATCGTCGCGACCTTCCTGCACGAGCTCGCCGAGGGCGCCGGGCTGACGCTGCATGTGCGCCTGATCGAGGGATCGGAGCCGGACCACGTGCTCGAGGCGATCTTCAAGGCGCTGGGCGTGGCCCTCGCGCAGAGCTGCCGCAAGCGGCGAAGGGAGGAGTGATGGCAGAGAAGTCCGTCGTCCGCACCGAGGCGGCGCCGGCCCCGTTTCAGGGCGCGCCGTATTCGCAGGCGATCAGCGCGGGTGGCCTGGTCTTCGTCTCGGGGCAGCTCTCGCTGCGGCCGGACCACGCGGAGATCGTCGGCGACTCGATCGCGGAACAGACCGAGCAGGTCTTCGCGAACCTGCGCGCGATTCTCGAGGCGGCCGGAAGTGGGCTCGACCGGCTCGTCAAGACGACGGTCTACCTCACCGACCTGGGCGACTTCGGCGGGATGAACGAGGTCTACGCGCGGCACGTCGGCGACGCCCCGCCCGCGCGCGCGACCATCGAGGTCGCTGCGCTGCCGTCGGGCGCGAAGGTCGAGATCGAGGCGATCGCGCTGGCCGCCTGAGCCTTCGGCCTGGTCTAGGGACGGTTCGCCCAGCCTCCTCCCCGAGGCGAGCGTACAGCGCGTGGGCGCACGTGTCTGTGCCATGAGGGTGCCGGAATCGCGCCGCTTTCTCCCGGGGCCAAAGGCAGAATGGGCCGCATGAGGGCCGAGACGGTCATCGCGACCCACGGCAACACCGACTTCGACGCGTTCGCGGCGATGCTTGCCGCGCGACGGCTCTACCCGGAAGCCGTCGTCTGCCTCTCCGGCTCGCTCAACCGGAACGTGCGCGAGTTCTACCGCCTGCACGCGGACGAGCTCGGCCTCGTCG
>JBEVNN010000209.1:0-4226 GCA_040508095.1 Gaiellaceae bacterium | reverse complement strand
CAGGTCGCCGCCCACGGCCTTCAGCTCGCGCAGGAGCTCCTTCGGATCGGCGCCGCCGTTTGCCCGCTCGACCAGCTCGCGGAAGCGCTCGAGCGTCTCCGGCGCGTCGACCTTCACCGGGGCCGGCCCGAGGATGACCGCGGCGTAGTCGCGCGCCTCGTTGAGGTCGCGCGCGCCGCGAAGCGCGGGAGCAAGTTCGACGGGAGCGCCGACGCGAGCCGCCAGCTGCTCGTCGTCCAGCGCGCCGAGCGCCTCGATCGCGAGACGGCGAATGCGCGGCAGGTCGTAGTGCACGTCGTGCTTCGGCACGCCGAGCTCCTCCAGGTACGCGCGGACGGCTTCCGCGGGGATCCCGGCTTCGCGCAGCGACGCGACCGTCGAGCCCTCGGCGCGCTTGGCGAGCTTCTTGCCGTCTTCGCCGAGGATCAGGCCGTGATGGACGAACTCGGGCGGCGTCGCACCGAGCGCCTCGAACAGCCGCCGGTGCAGCTCCTCGTTCGGCCGGTGGTCGTTCCCGCGCACGATGTGCGTAATGCCGAAGTCGACGTCGTCGACAACGCTCGCGAGGTGGTACGTGGGCGTGCCGTCGTCGCGGACGAGCGTCGTGCCTTCGAAGCGCTCGCCCAGCTGCTCCGCCGCCTCGAGGTGCCGCTCACGCCGGTCGCTCTGCCGCACCGAACCCTCGTCCCAGTCGATCCCGAGCCACTCCAGGTCGCGCAGCAGCTCGTCCTCGCCGCCGGGAACGTTGCGGGCGGGGTCGGTGTCGTCGATCCGCAGCAGCATCCAGTCGCCGAGCGACCGGTTGGCGACGGCGCTGAGCGCGTTGCCGACGTGCAGCGACCCGGTCGGGCTCGGTGCGAAACGGGTGCGCCTCATGGCGCGGAATCTAGCTTCCGGGGCGATAGGCGAGCGCGGCCGCGAGCACGGGATCCTTGCCGCGGAAGAAGGCGCGAGAGCTCAGCGGCACTCTGACCTTCGGCTCGATCGCCACGCGCGTGTCCGCCGCGAAGCTCTTCTGCCAGTACCTGCCGGCGACCTCGACGTTGAGGCCGGCGGTCGGGAGCTCGACCCCGGCCGCGTCGCCGTAGAGGTTCGGGCTGCCACCCGAGGTCTCGCCGATGAAGACCGCCCTCGTCTTGCGCTCGAGCTCGGTGATGAAGTTCTCCGCCGCCGAGAACGTGCTGCGCGAGGTCAGGACGACGAGCCGGCCGCGTCGGTTGACCCACTTCGAGCGCAAGGCGCGCAACAGATCGGTGTATGTGTGGTTGTCGCCGCCGGGGTTGAGCCGTACGTCCACGACCACCCTACGCACCTTCTTGCGCTTGGCGAGCCGAAGCACCTGGCGCGCCTCGGTGTCTGTCGAGCCGACCGTGAAGTTGTAGCCAACGAACACCGCGCGACCTCCCGCGACCGTCGTCACGTAGTGGTCCTGGCCACGGCGGCGCAGGTACAACGGCGCCGGTCGCCGCGGGAGCGCGTAGACGAACCCCGGGAAGGCCGGCTCCATCAGGCGCAGGTACCGCGCCACCGTGACCGGTGCGAGCATGACGGCGGTCGCAGCCGCATTCGGCTTCTGCAACGTGAACCGCGCGGGGCCCGTGCCGCCGCGCAGGCGGAGGCCGTGCAGCACCTCGGCGGTGAGCATGAAGCTCATGAAACGGTCGGTCCGCGTCGCCTCGTTGTCGCGCGGGACGAGCGGCCGGACCCGCTGCTCGAGAGCCTCCGCGGAGAGGCCGTCGATCGCGAGCAGCTTCGAGCCCACGAGCGAGCTGTGGCCCGGCGCCGCGACGACGAAAAGACCGTCGCTGAACTTGTAGAGGTAGAGCGGGAAGACGTGCAGCACCCGCCGGTGCGCCGAGTCG
Source organism: Gaiellaceae bacterium (assembly GCA_040508095.1). GTDB lineage: Bacteria > Actinomycetota > Thermoleophilia > Gaiellales > Gaiellaceae > AC-32. The sequence goes on along the minus strand of JBEVNN010000209.1, from coordinate 2,364 downwards.
AGCGGGAAGATCCCCGAGTGCCCGTCGCGCTCGCCGAGCAGGTTCGTGAAGCGCATCAACTCGACGAGCAGCTGGTCGAGCGAGAGCATCGGCGCACGGGCGGCCAAGTCGTCGGCCGCTTTCTGGAAGGCGGCCTCAGGGGTCGCGTGGAACGGGTTCGGGTGGATCTCCCGGATGCGCTGCATCAACGTCCGGACGTCGTCGGCCGCACTGGTTGGAGCGGGGTTCGCGCGCTGGGCTGCACCGGCTGCGACGGCCAGGGCCGCTGCGAGACTGATGAACAGAAGCCGGTGCATCTGGCTGACTTTACCAATACTAAAATCAGTTTGCCTAGACTTACATCGTGACCACCACGCCGCAGACGGGGCTCCGGGTCGGGGCGCGGTTGCGGGCACGGCGGCTCGAGCTCGGGCTCACGATGGCCGAGGTTGCGACGCGAGCCGGCCTCACGGCAGGCTTCATCAGCCAGCTCGAGCGCGACCTCACGTCGGCCTCGCTCTCTTCCCTCTACCGGATCTGCGCCGTGCTCGGGATGCGCGTTGGAAGTCTCGTTGACGACGTGCCTGCCGGCCGTCTGATCCGGCGCGAGGAGCAGGCACGGCGCTCACTGGCGCTGGGCAACGCAGAACACCTGCTGCTCTCTTCCGGCGACGAGCGGCGCTTCCACGTCACCGAGTCGCACATCCCGCCCGGAGCGAGCGCGGGCGAGGAGCTCTACACGCTTCCTGCGGACGTCGAGCTCGTCTACGTGCTGCGGGGGTCGCTCGAGCTGCGCGTCGGCGAGGAGACGCACCTCCTGGAGGAGGGCGACACGCTCACGTACTCGCCGCGTGACCCACACACCTGGCGCAACCCCTCCGAGACGGTCGACGCCGTCGTTTTGTGGACGGCGCTGCCGAACCCCTACGTCGTGTGAGTAGGAGGGCTTGGCAGAACGACGGCTGTGCCACTGGGGCGCGCGACATTCCGCCAATCCCTCCCTAGAGCTCGATCGAGTAGCCGACGTCGGTGGGCTGCGGAGGGAACGGCACCACACGCGTCTCTCCGTTCTCGCGCCAGCCGAGCCGCTCGTAGAAGCGGCGCGCGCGGGCGTTCTCCTCCAGCACCCAGAGGTTGCAGCTCGTCCTGCCGTCGGCGCGTTGCCGTGCAAGCACCTCGTCGTGCAGGGTGCGCCCGACTCCCCGGCTCCACCACTCGGGCAGGACGTAGAGCCCGTCCAGCCACTCGGCGCGGGAGCCCGCTACCCCGACGGCGGCGTCGTCCTCCACGCGGAGGAGCACGGTGACCGCCGAATCGTCGATGAGGCTCTCCCAACGCTCGATGATCTCGCCCATCGGGAACGGGTAGAGCTCGGGCGGGAAGATGTGCGCGTTGGCGGCGAGCGACGCGTCGCGCTGGATTGCCGCGAGCGACTCGGCTTCGTCCAACCGCGCCTCTCTGATCAACGGCCGTGGCGCTCGATGAAGTCGAGCACCCGCGCCCAGGCGTCCTCGGAGGCGGAGGCGAACTCTTCTTGCTTGCGATCGAAGAAGCTGTGCGGCGCGCCCTCGCAGACGACCAGTTCGTGCTCGACTCCTGCTTCGGCGAGCGCGCGTTCGAAATTCTCGTTCTGGTCGGCCGTGATGTTCTGGTCGGCCCCCGCCTGAAGCGCCAGGATCGGCGCCTGGATGGCCGCAGCGAGCTGCGCAGGGCCCGGCTTGCCGTCGGCCGACTCCCCCGGACGGCCGTAGAAGCCGATCGCGCCGGCGAGGCCGTGCCCGGCCGCCGCGGCGAGCCATGAGTGGCGGCCACCCATGCAGAAGCCGACGGTGAAGACCGTGCCGACGCCGAGCGAGCGCACGTGCTCGACCGCGGCTCGCACGTCCTGTTGGATCTCATCGGGCGTCACCGCCTCGACGTGCGGCCGCCGGTCGAAGGTGTCGTCACGTTTCTGCGCGCCGGCGGTGCGGCCGAAGTAGTCGAATGCGAGCGCCGTGTAGCCGCGTTCGGCGAAGCGCAGGGCCAGCTCCTCGTAGAAGCGGTACAGCCCGCGCACGTCGGGGAGGATCACAACGCCGATCCCGGACGGCTCCTCCGGAGTCGCGAGGAAGGCTGCGAAGCGATTGCCGTCGCGCGCCTCCAGCACGAGATCGTCGTGCGAGACGGCCGCCCCGGAGATGACCGGGATCGGCGGCGAGGAGTCGAGCTCGAAGCACACGGCCGGGGCGGAGTCTAGGGTCTCGCGCGTGAAGGAGGCGCTCCTGCGCTGGTACGGCGAGCACGGCCGCGACCTGCCCTGGCGAAAGACGCGCGACCCGTACGCGACCCTGGTCTCCGAGGTGATGCTCCAGCAGACGCAGGCGGCGCGCGTCGTCCCGCGCTGGC
>JBEVNN010000195.1:0-3917 GCA_040508095.1 Gaiellaceae bacterium | reverse complement strand
GCGGGGACGGGACCGTGCACGAGATCGTGAACGGGATCGCAGGGCTCGACGTCGAGCTCGCCGTGATCGCGCGCGGCACCGGCTGGGATTTCGTCCGCACCTATGGCATACCGCGCAAGCTCGAGCGCGCGGTCGACGTCGCGCTCAACGGGCGGACGCGCGAGATCGACCTCGGGCACGTTCGCTACCGCGGCTGGGACGGCGGCGATGGCGAGGCCCTCTTCGCCAACGTCGCCAGCGCGGGTATGAGTGGCGCTGTCGCGAAGCGCGCGAACGAGACGACGAAGGCGCTCGGCGGAAAGGCCTCGTATGCCTGGGCGACGCTGGCCGTCTTCGCGCGCTGGCGCAACGACGAGGTGACCGCCCGCGTCGACGGCGAGGAGCACGCCGGCCGCATGCTCGACGTGATCGTGGCGAACGGCCGCTACCTGGGCGGCGGGATGAAGATGACGCCTGACGCCGAGCCGGACGACGGCCGCTTCGACGTGCTGCTGATCGGCGACGTCACGAAGCGTGACCTGATCGTGACCCTGCCGAAGATCTACCGCGGAACGCACCTGCCGCACCCGAAGGCGACACTGCTGCACGGCGCGCGCGTCGAGGTCGACGCCCCGAGGCCGCTGCCGGTCGAACTCGACGGCGAGCAGCCGGGAACGACGCCCGTCAGCTTCGAGGTCGTGCCGCGGGCGCTGCGGCTACGCGTTCCCGCCTGAGCCCGTCGGCTTCGGCTTCGCGGCCTTGGGGGCCGAGGTGCGACGCGTCGTCGTCTTCCGCGCCGGCGACGACTTCCCCTTCGAGAGCTGGTCGACCTTTTTCTCGAGCGCGTCCACGCGCTGCTCGAGCGCGTCGAGTCCCCGTAGCCGACGCTGGAGCTCGTCCGCGCGCTCCTTGAGCTGGTTCGCGCTCTGGAGCAGCTTCTGCCCACCGGGGAGGTTCAGGTCGCCGATCTTGCCGAGCGCCTCCTGCCCCCGATCGGCCAGCTGGCTGATGATGTCCTGTCGATCGTCCTGGGCCACGGCGCTGTTATACCCCAACCCGCTCCACCCGGAAAGCGACTTCGTAGCAGCCCAGCCGGTTCACGACCGGACACGTCGATCCCTGGCGCCGCGGTCGCAGGCGGTGCGGGCCGAGCGACGCGGCCGGCGAGGCGAAGCGCACCACCGCGATCCCGGGGACATCGTCGCCGTCGAACGTGCCGAACTCCTTCGAGGTCGGGCACGGCGCAAGCGCGTGTGTCGGGCCGTCGGCATTGCCGAGCAGGCCGAAGTCGCACTCGCGCGTGAAGACGAACACGCGCCAGGGACGGCCGGGTGCGAGCCGGAGGTCGAACGCCGGGCCGCCGCGGAAGACCTGGCCGTCCCGCGCGCGCAGCAGGCCGCGGCCCCACGTCTTCCAAACGCCGGCCGCGTCGACGTAGACGTTCCACTCGCCGGGTGGCGCGGAGACCTGCTCGCCGTGGGTCGTCTGCTTCGAGCCGCACGTGGGGCGGCCACCGGGGCAGCCCGGGTCCATCGCCCGCCGGACGAGGAGACGCTCGAACCGGACGCGCACGTGCACCGGCGCCGCCACGCCCGACCAGCCCGCGAGGACGCGCTGTGCGACGACCACGCGCTTCCCCGGCCGCGGAGGGACGACGAGGCTGACGTCGACGCCGTTCCCGCGCACTCGCGCTCGTGCCCGCGGAGCGCCGGCCGAGCTGCCCGCGTCCAGCACGCGCACCCGCAGGCGAGCGCCGGGCGCGGGTCGCGGCGGCACGCGTAGCCGGAAGCGGTAGGTGCCGCTCAGGTCCCACTGTTCTGGTTCGACGGCGAGGCAGGCCTGAAAGGCGAGCGCGACGCCTTTCGCGCGGTGTGCGCAGTCCGCGACGATTCCGGCGTAGGTCTTGTCGCTCGAGAGGAAGAGGTCGCCCTCACTCTCGCCGCGCGCGCTCGCTGGCGACGGCGCGCCGCCGTTGCGCTCGACCCACAGCGCACGGAACGGGTGGATCTCGGTTCGCTCACCGCCCGGCGTCCAGTGGCCGCAGTCCCAGATCCACGAGCCGACGACGGCGACGCGGTCGCCCGCATCCGGCCAGACGAACGCCGGCGTCGACGCCTGCTCACGCTCGACGTGGACACGCGCGGTCGACTCGCCGCGCCCGGCGAAGTTGCCGCTCTTCGCCGCGGACGCGCCGCCCATCAGCCGCCTGTACGGCCGGTCGGGCAGGACGTTCAGGTTGACGTCGTAGCTGCGGTGGATGGTCGGCAGGTCCTCCGGCGTTGGGTGCACCGCGAGGTCGCGTTCGTAGCGTGAGTCGACGACGCCCTCGAGCCGGCGCGCCGGCGGGGGCAATGCTGTCGCCGGTGCGTTCCGGTCGCCGACGTACACCCAGGTCGGCATGTTGCGCTGGGTCTGCTCGATGTAGTCGCGCCCACAGCCGTCCGGGCGGGCGTCGGTCCCGGGGTCGACGAGCGCGGGCTGCCGCGCAGTTGCCGCGAACGTCGCCGCCAGCCCCGCGCAGAGCGCGGCCACCGCGGCGACGAGGACGCGTCGCCTCACCGGCGAATCAGCACCGGCGTTCCGGCGGGCGTCACTTTGAAGAGCCGGCGAAGGATGTCGTTGCGGACGCGGATGCAGCCGTTCGAGACGGCGCGGCCGATCGACCACGGCTCGTTCGTCCCGTGGATGGCGATCGGCCCGCCCTGCGTCCAGCCGGTCAGCACGGTCGAGTACGCCGAGATCCCGATCGCGGCGGGACCGAAGGGGCCCGACGCGTCCGCGGGGATCAGCCGCTGGTTGACGTAGTAACGGCCGGTGGGCGTGGGCGTCGCCGGCGAGCCGACCGCGACGGTCGTGCCGAGCATGCGCTTCCCGTTGCGGAAGAGCGTGAGTCGTCTCGCCGACAGGTCGACGAGGACGCGCGACCGCACGCGGCCGGTGTCCACGGCCTCCGCACGAACGTACCCGGTGACCCCGTTCGGCTTGATCGGCAGCTGCACCCGATACCAGCGTGTGCGGCAGTCGCCCGCGCGCAGCGCCGAGAGGACGCGGAAGACGTTCGGAAAGCGGTTCACGTTCAACCGGTCGAAGCGGGCGAACGGACGCGCGCCCGGGCGGCGGTAGACCACCGCGTGTGAGCGGACGACCGCCGCGACGGTCACGCGGGAGCTTCCGAGCGGCGCCGGGCCGCTCTTGCAGCGCGCGGCCGGCGCGTCGGCCGGCGGGCGCTGGCTCCCGGCTTCGTGGGCGGTGGCGCCACAGCCGGCGAGAACCGCTGCGAGCGGAAGCACGAACAACGAGCGGGCCCTCACGCTGCCGAGCCTAACCGCCGATGATTCTTGCAACCGGAACGTCACAACTTGTTCACCCATTTGTGCGTCGTAGCTTCCGAGAGTCGAGTTACGCTCAAACCAGGACGATGAATCAGGTCTTTCCCAACCTCAAGCGACTTCACCGCCACACGGGCGTGCGGACGTACGTGCTGCTCCAGCGCCTGGGTGTGCCGTACGAGGTCGAGCGCACGATCTGCTCCGAGTGCAGGCGCGTGCTCGACGAGCGTCCGGTGAAGCGCGCGGCAGCCTAGAGCGCTGCAACGAGAGCGGGCAGTACCTCCCCCGCCCTTCCGTCAATCCTGAGATTTGCCCTTCCGTCATATGGCGTCGGGCCGCGGTTGACGATCGCGAGCTTCCCGCCCGCAGCGAGCGTTTCCTCCGGCAGGCCCGCGATCGGGTAGACCTCGAGCGCCGAGCCGACGACGAGCATCAGCGCCGCTCGGCGGGCGAGCTCGTAGGCGCGGTCGATCGCCTCGGCCGGCAGCAGCTCGCCGAAGAAGACGACATCCGGCTTGAGGATCGCTCTGCACTCCGGGCAGGCAGGTGCGTCGGCCTCGGCCAGCAGCTGGAGCACGCGCTCAAGCGGCTCGCGCTCCCCGCAGGCCG